>JAVZCK010000003.1 GCA_038874435.1 Thermoplasmata archaeon | reverse complement strand
TTGTTTCAAGAAAACCAAGGTAGTTTCGCCACGAAGAATCGTTTTCTCTTTGTTCAATTCAAACTGATAATTAATCTTCTTTTTCTCTTGGTCAACCATTTGTTCTAGTTCTCGTTTAATTTGCTTGGTTTTTGGTACAAATATCAGGGATGGAGTGCTTGCATTACTAAGTGTTAACATCAGTTCTTTTGAATAAAATCCCCTATCAAAGAGGCAGAGTGAGATAGAATGAACAAGTGGTCTTATGATAGAAAGCATCCACATTACTTCTTTAGCCATATTCTGGCCTACACGAATAGGCACAGAGATCAAAGGAATCCGCTCAGGGATATCTGAATTCACTATTGCACAAGTAAGGAATTTGAATTTACCTCTGACACCGTTTTCACCAGTGTATTTATGAATCCAAAAACCCTGGGGATCGCCATAAAATTCTTCATCGGTTGAGTCAAACGCAAGAATTACATCTCTTCCACTGAGATTAAACCTAGGTGAAAGGACTGATACTGTGTTATAATATGCCCAGTAAATATTGGAAGACGGGATTTGTTTAATAGCAAGATGTAAGGAATCTGCTAAAGAACTTACAGTTTCTACATATGTATTGGTCATAGCCGATTTGAGAAGTGGTAGATCGTAGTGAAAACCTGAGAGCGTGTTGGAATATGGTTTGAGTTCAAGTGCTCTATCAACAAATGTATCTAAGGTTTTGAGCGTCCGATAGTATCTATCATGTAGTTCTGTCAAATTATCACCAGGTAAACAGTTCTTCCAAGATGTTCTTTGGGGCAATCAACCTTGGCGCTGGTGCCGAAAGGCGTCACCTTACGAATATAGAATCCCCGTATGTTCCTGATAGTCAGTTCAGTTGCGGGTGTTATAGGTATTCGTTTCATGAGATATCTATAAGATATCTTAAATATTTAACACTTTCGGTGCATCGGTGGAATTTTGAATGACCCGTTTGAAAATTTATAAGAAAAATGTATCAGGAGCTTTGCATACTGGCATCAATTTTTAAATTTTAGCCAGTATCTTTCGGAGATACTGCCCTACATGTAGGGCTTGAATTAATAACTTGCATAGTACATCTGATTTTCATGATAACACTCATAATCCTAGTGTTTGTATCTGTGGTCCTAGGTGCCCTCCTCGGGCTTCTCTGTGGGATTGTACCAGCCCTGCATCAAAACAATCTTGCAATTCTGCTGCTTCTTATTTTTCCCGCATATACCACCCTCTCCTCTCATCTATGCCCCACAGGTGTCTTTTTTGGATTTATTGCAATGTTCATTGCTGCCATCTGCGCCCACAATTTCTCAGACATCCTAGGCAGTGTGCTCACAGGTGTGCCCGATGGGAGTGAACTTCTTACTCTACAGCCAGCTCAACGACTTATGTTGAAAGGAGAGGGCCATAAGTTAATCTCCGCCGCTCTTTATGGATCTGTTGCTGGAATTCTAATCGGCTTGGCTTTGCTCCTCCCTGTAAAACTTCTCCTTTCAGAGCCAGTAAACCTTTATGAAAGCGCCAGGAAATGGATTCCACTTGTGCTCGTCAGTGTAGCTGCCCTTATCGTCCTGTCTGAAAAAAGCACTTTTGAAAGGATTGGAAAAAAATTTTTTGTAGTAGATGTAGGCGAAGGTCCATCGGACTGCACTGCTTTGAGAAGCATCCGCGGTAAGATTCTACAATTGGAAAACGGAAGAAAGGGTAAAATTCAGGTGGCAAAACGGATAATCTCTTTTGATGCAAAGAAAAATTTGAAACTAAAGCAGGGCGAAATTGCGACCTTGCAAGGAATTTTTGTTCCCGAGTTGAAAGAGAATCGCAGCAAACCTGTGCTTCTTGCCCTCTCCATTTTCCTTCTCTCTGGGTTTCTAGGTTGGACTGTACTCTTTACTCCTCTCGCCTCCAGCTCCTCTTTTACCCTTCTCTTCCCACTATTCACAGGGCTTTTTGGTGTTGCTGGGCTCATTGTAAATATTACTTCTCCTGCAAAACTACCCGAGCAGAAGGAGATTCATGACACAAAAGCAGGCAACGGGAACGGGAAAGTAGTAGGTGGTGCAATTGCTGGAATGGTAATTGGAATTTTTCCTGGGATAACTCCGGGCTGTGGGGCAGTCCTACTCAATACAAAAGGGACGAAACCTGAACAATACATTGCTTTGACTTCCGCTATCGAAACCTCTGCATTTGTGTTCAATATTGCAGCCCTTTTCATCATCCAGAAAACTAGGTCAGGGGCGATTGCAACCCTTGAACAATTTTATGGACTCTCTACGGCATGGAACAATGTATCAGATATCTCACCACTACTCTCACTTGCTCTCTTTGCTGTGTCTCTATCCACACTTTGTGCACTCCTGGTACTACCTAAACTTGGGAGATTATTGTTGAGAAAAGCCAAATTCTTCGTTAGAAAGGAGTTCCAGATTGGAATTCTTATTGTAATTGTTATCTCAGTTTTCATTGTTTGTGGTATTACTGGGATTTTAGTGCTCTGCATTGCTACTCTCATAGGTCTAATTCCATTGTTGCTCAACCTTAGGAGGATTCATCTGATGGGTTCTATTTTGCTTCCAGTTACGATTGTGCTAATGGTATAATTTAGCTTTTGGCCTCAACCACTGCCTCTACGCTCAGCATCCCGCTATTAAGGTTGGAGTGAATGACAGTATTTAGAATCCTCAACCGCTTGTTAAAGAACGGGGCATCCAGAACAAGGGTCTCATACTCTCCACCCTCACCACTAGGATTTATACCATATCTTTCTTTGAGTTTCTCTAGCTCTCCAATAGTTTCCTCACACAAAACCTTTCCAAGCCATTCTTCACTTAGCCCTTCCGCAAATCTCCCAACAAAAATCACTTTCATGCCAGAAGCGACAATTTCTCTCAATAGTTCAAGTTCATTTTTTCGCCAGAGTGGAGAGAGACAGTTTTTACCTGTAGAATAGGCAGCTTTTTCAAACCTCTCCTTCTGATATTCCGAGGCAATCGCCCCTGTTATTACGTACTCTTCCTCGATCTCGCTGAGAACTTTTTCAATGCTTTCAACCTCATCACCCTTAACTCTCACCTCAACTGGAGTGAGACCCATGCATTCGGAGACGAGCGAAGCCATGCGAATGTTTGGACAGTGAAACATGTAGGAATCTAGTTGTTCGGGAATAAAAATCAGGCTTCTCTCGACCTTAAGTCCAAGTTGCATTCCAAGATAACCCGCGTACACAGAATCCTTTCCACCAGAGAGACAGAGAATTCCCCGCATTTTATCTGTATATTGAGGATGTGGGTGGAGCTACTGCCTTCTGGGTCTTGCTCTTTTCTCTTATCCGCTGTAATTCCTTCTCAATTCTTAAGGCCTCATCGTAAAGTGGTTTTGCATCAAGTTTGGTGTGAAGCAGAATTCTATCTAGCACCTCAATGACTTTTGCTGCTGCCCTTGCATCAGGTATGTCCTGGTATGCCTCTGCAAGTAAGCATATGACATCAAAGTCCCTAATCTTACCTTCGTTAAGAAGCACACCTGCAATTCCAGTTATTATGCCCTCCGTGAACGGAAACACATTGGGTTCCACAAGTAACTCTCTCGCTTTCCTCGTGCTCCCTACCCCATATACCTTCATCTCAGCTCTGCGTTCTTCAGGGCTTCCATCTTCTATCACTAGACCCTCCGGAGAGACGAGCAATCCACATTTTTGCTCCTCAATCCAGTCAAGCATCGTCGTAGCGATCACTTTCACCATGTTAGGAGGTGGCTGAAGTTCTGATGTGAAAACAACGAGCTTATCTCCATCTCCCTTAGAAGTCGTCTTCGAACCAGCATAAATTCTAACAGGGTGATGTGGCTCAGAGTTCTTTATTAATGAAACTACTGGGAACTGTGGAGCATCAATAATTCCTATCTGCTCAAGTCGCAGTTCCGTTATCAAGAAATTTGCAACAATAGAACTGACGAGCCCAACACTAGGAAAGCCATCAATCACAATCGCATTTTTAAGGTCCATCTTTTTCAGTTCATAGATTTGCACATCATCGCTCATGGTCTCGAAACCCCTATGAAAAGGAAATACTTAAATTTAAGTATGATAATTACTGCCCATGCAGAAAAATCCAGGACAGATAAAAGCTGAAAAAGGAGATACTGTAAGCGTGGAGTATGTTGGGTTTTTCACGAATGGTGAGATTTTTGATACGAACATTCTTGATGTGGCGAAACAACACAGATTATATAACCCAAGACAGGACTACGCCCCACTTACCTTCCGCCTAGGGGAGGGAAAGTTAATTAAGGGATTTGAAGAGGCAGTTGTGGGAATGCACGTAGGCGAGAAGAAAAGGGTTACTATTCCACCAGAACTTGGATACGGAAAAACAGGCACACATCCACTTGCAGGCAAAACCCTGATCTTCGATATTTCAATCGTGGACATCCAGAAAAGGAAAAAGTGAGGACTTTGGCTGAAGTTATTGACGGCCGAAAAATTGCCGCCAATGTTTATAAAGAGATAAAAGAGGGGATAGAGGGTTGCGAAATTGGTATTGTGCGGTCTACTGGAGAGGATGCAGAAATATATGCTGGCGTGGTGAAAAGAACTGCCAAAATGCTGAGCGTGGGCTGCAAAGAAATTTGTCTTGATACAACCTCAACACTTTCTGATGTTATAGATGCGATTAATGGATTGGAAAGTACAGATGGAATTGTGCTTATGGGCTTCAGGCACCTAGATTTAGAATATGTATATACACATCTACCGGAGGAAAAGGACATTGAAGGCATGTGCCCAAAACATCTTGGCTACCTCTACAGAAATGTATTCTTGGATGCACCTTTTCCCTGCACACCCTCGGCTGTGATGAGAATAATTGACGAGGTAGGTTTTGAGCTTGAGGGAAAAGATGTGTGCATCATTAATCATTCCCCTGTGATCGGAAAGCCCCTTGCAACGATGATGCTCAATCGCAACGCAACTGTTTCGGTATGCCATGCCTTCACTAAAAATCTGAGCCAGCATACACAAAATGCAGATGTTCTAGTATGTGGTGTAGGAATTCCTGGTTTTCTAAAACCTGAGATGGTAAAGACAAATGCATTTATTATTGATTGTGGAATGAATCGTGTAGATGGAAAAATTGTTGGAGATGCTGAGTTTGAAAAGGTGGTTGAAAATTGTAGCTACATCACTCCAGTGCCTGGTGGTGTAGGGCCAGTCACTACTAGCATGCTTTTTCTGAACCTAGCAAAGTTGCTGAAGCAAAAGAAGATTACAAAAAAAATTGATTGAAATAAAAAGAGGAAGATTATTTATAAATCTTTGTTATCCTATGATTAGGTGTGACAATGGGAAGACGGAAGAAAAGCGCTGTGATCCCGAAGGGAGATGAAAAGTCAAATGAGCCAAAAGCTGAAGAGAAGTCTGAAATCACTGAACCGCAAATTCCAGTTCAGACAACAGAGACGAGTACACCCCCATTAGAAAAAAATGTGAAAAAAGAAAATTCAGACATTCAGTTTATAAAAAATCTGGGTTATGACACTTCGGAGCTCGAAAAAATTACTGACCCTGTAATGCTGAGATCAGCAATTACTAGTGCTAAGGAGAATATAATAAAAATAGAGGAGATAAAAAAGCAAATTGGAAAATACGAACTTCCTGAATTGGAGGGAAAAATTGCCTCAATAAAGGAAAAATTTGGTAATTTTAACGCAATCGAGGAAATTACCCAGATGTTTGAGGCTCTGAAAGAGGAGTGGAAAACACTCAAGGAACTGAAATTGAAAGAAGAACTGGCAAGCATTGAAGTGCCTGGTTTTGAGGATGACTTGCTCAAAATCTGGAAGATGTTCGGTGTCCAGAGTTTGGAAGAGATCGAGAAGCAAGTGGTTTTGCTGAAGCAGAGAGTAAAAGAGCGATTCTTTGAAATGCAAATTGTAAGTTCAATTGTCACTGCTCCAGACAAAACAGGTGCGCAGAAAGTAATAAAAGCAAGAGCAGAAGAAGTATTTATAATGGACCTCGATGGGAAAATTCTGATAAGGTATATGAGAAAATGGAGAACTGGGAATAAGAATGTATTTGCCAAACTTCTGGCCGAAACCTACAAATTGCAGAAAGAGCTAACTACGGCTTATGCTTTTGCCACAAAAAAGTTTGATTCTGGTGTTTATGAGATTGGTCTGATGAAAGGCACAAAATTTTGCATGGGGATCGTTGCCACTAAGGAATTGCACGCCATGACTAAACAGTTCCTAGACAAAACCCTTCACCTTCTAGAAGAGAGATACACCCCACAATCCCTCTCAGCTGCTGGTGCAAACATGGTGTTAAAAGCATTGTTGAATGTATACAACAAGGTAAGCCAGATCTCAGAAGATTTAAATACAGAATTTGAAATGCTCACTGAGACCTACACTGAGACCTAAACTCTTTTTTAAGTTCCCCCATGTTTGTAGTCTTCTCCGCAAAAGCGTTGTGCTTATGGATACTTTCCTCACTTTCACTGCAAACCTTCACATAGGTATTCTCTGGAAAATTCCCGTATTTTTCAAGGATAAGTTCCAGTGCATCTCGCACTACATCTTCCACAAACTTAGGATTTTTGTGGGCTTGAAGCACTATTTCTGCCTCATTCCCTCTTTTCAGAATGCCATATGTTGGCGTGCTAAGCGCCCTTTCACCGATTTCTATTAGATCGTCTGCCTCTATTTCCTCCCCAGCAGGTATTTCCAGTTCAATCCGGATGCGGTTCCGTTGATTGTGTGTGATCACAGGCATCTTTTCCAAGATTTCCCTGTTCCCATGCTCTTCAATTAATTTTTCCCGTAATGTTTCCATAGCACATGGACAAGCAGTCATACCCGCGACCTCAACACCTAAAAATCTTCTAAAGTGCCCATTTCGGTTGGAAATGGACTTAGCAAACAACAGATAACTCTCCATTGATGGTTTCGTTCCTTTTTCCAAGAAATAAACCGCTTCCATTGACACCTCAGCAACACTTGCATACTCATGCCTCTCCAGTATGCTATTAGCACATCTAAGACATAGGGATTCCAAGCTTTCTGCAGGGGTGCGAACACTGTTATCTATGATTTCAGTCAGAACCTCCATGTTTCTAGAGAGGTGCGCACCTTTGAGGTCTGGAGGTAAATCCACAGCAACATCAATTTTTGCTGTAAGCATCACAACTTTGTCAGGTCTCTGAATGCACGCAGGTTTTAGCACCTCACTTATTCCTACACGATTCAATGCAAAGCTCTTCGTCGTATTGTGATTCTGCACATCCTTCATCAACTTTCTGTATGGATAGAGGGATTTTAATGTTTCTGAAGGAACATGCAAGGTGATTAGAAAAATCTTTTAATACACAGACCCCATTTCTCTTCCATGGAATCCCTTGAAATTTACCAGAAACTGGTGGATTTGAGAAAAAATTACAGTTGCACAGGGACTATGATAATAGATGACACAGGCAAAATTTTTGCATCAGACATTGAGAAATTTACACCAGGACCTTTGCTCGCAATGATGTGTCAGGCAGCAATTGAAGCTGGAGAAAAAATCTGCAAGCAAATGAAGATGGAGATGCCAGATGGAATGCTGTGTATGAAGGGAAGTGCGCGAGTGCTGATGAAGAGAGCAGGAAAAATGCTCTTTGTGTGTATTTACGATGCAAAAACTACAAAGCCAGAAATGTTTGAGGAAATTGAGAGGATAGTGCAAACAATAAAGGAAGGCTGAAATTATGAAACTTTTTGGAACTGCAGGAATCCGTGGGCGGATTAACGAATACATCACGCCAGAATTTGCACTACAGGTGGGTGAGGCATTTGGGTGTTATTTAGGTCAGGGCGCAAAAGTGGCGGTGGGAAGAGATTCCAGATTTGGAGCTCAAAGTATTGCAATGGCTTTTATCGCAGGTTTGAACTCACAAGGTGTGAATGTGGATTACTGCGACATTATTCCCACACCTGGACTTGCATCCTACATCGTTGACCAAAAACTACCTGGCGGAGCAATGATTACTGGCTCTCACACACCACCTGAAATTTCTGGGATTGTTTTGATGAACCCAGATGGAAGTGACATCGGCGGTGAAACAGGCGAGAAAATTGAGAAGATTTTTGAGAGCAAGAAATATGTGCAAACTCGTTGTCCGATGGAAAAATTTGGAAGCTTTGTTAACCTTTTTGCACTGAATGTGTATGCAGAAATCCTCAAAGAAAGTGCTGATTTCGAGAAAATAAAAAAGAGGAAATTCAGGGTGCTTGTGGATACTGCAAACGGATGTGCTCACCAGATTCTACCAAAACTCCTAATAAGTGCAGATTGCGAGGTCCTGAGCATCAACTCAATTCCTTCTCCACAGCCGGCGAGAATGCCTGAGCCGAGAAGGCACACCCTTCAGAAGACAGCAAAACAGGTGAAGGAGGAGAGTTGCGACCTCGGTATAGCAACTGACACTGATGCAGACCGTGTGCTTTTTATTACTGCTGATGGTGAGGTGGTTTCGGAAGATGTGATTGCTGCAATCTTCGCAACTGAGATTTTGAGCAAGAAGAAAGGCAAGATTGTGACGCCAATAAATTCCTCTGGTTTAATATACTGGGTCGCTCAGCAATATGGTGTTGAGGTTGTTCCAACGAGAGTTGGGCCTCCAGAAATCTCAATTGCAATTCGTGAAAATCCAGACACTGTGTTTGCATACGAAGAAACCGGAAAATATTTCTTTCTCCCAAGAAAGTTTGCTGATGGGCTGCTGAGCACATTCAAACTTCTGGAGATATTGATAGATAAGGAAAAGACACTGAAGGAGCTTGCGGATACGTTTCCAAAATTCTACCAGAGGAAAGAGGCATTGCATTGTGAAGATACGCTAAAAGAAAAAGTGATGAAACGGGTTTTGAAAGTTCTCAAAACTGAATTCCCGGGCGAGAAGTTCGTTGACATAGATGGATATAAGGTGTGTTTTGGGGATAATGCTTGGCTCCTTGTAAGAAAGTCAGGCACGGAACCCCTGATAAGAGTTTTTTCAGATGCTCCAAGCGATGCAAGAGCAAATACCCTTGTGCAGAAAGGGCTTCAGATTCTGAAAGAGGCGATAGAAGAAGAGAGGAAAAAGTAAATCTCAGGCGAAGCCCACACCCAGAACCTTCTCATTAACCAGTGGTTTCCACCACCATTCGTTTTCCATATACCATTTTACAGTGGCTTTTAGTCCTTCGGGAATTCTTGTTTTCGGCTTCCAGCCAAGGGCTTCAAGATTCTGCCCTTTCAAACTGTATCTGAGGTCGTGTCCTGGCCTATCCTCCACATGCCTGATTTTCATCTCCTTATTCATTACCTCTCCTATCATTTTCACTATCTGAATGTTCTCCACCTCATCGCTGCCGGGTATGTTGTAAATCTCACCTTTTTTCCCCTTCAGGAGTACAGTGTGGATTGCCTCTGCATTGTCACGGACATAGAGCCAGCTCCGAATCTGTTGTCCCGAGCCATAAACAATTATGTCCAGATTGTTCATCGCCCGTATTATTGTTTTCGGAATAAACTTCTCAGGGAATTGATATGGCCCGTAGTTGTTTGCTGAGCGTGTAATAGAAATGTTTAAACCATAGGTGCGGACATATGCCAGCACAAACATGTCCTGAGAGGCCTTGGTGGCGGAGTAGGGATTAGAAGGTTTCAGGGTGGATTCCTCAGTGAAAGAACCTTCTAAAATCTCTCCATAAACTTCATCTGTAGAAATGTGGACCATTCTCACCTCTCTCTTTGCCTTTCGCATCCACTCCAGAATTCTAAACAAGCTTTCTACATTGTTTCTGTAGAATTCCTCCGGATTTTTTATGCTCCTGTCCACATGCGTCTCAGATGCGAAATTCACAATGTAGTCAATCTCTGCATTCTCTGGTAAATCCTGCTTTGCAAGGTCTAGTTTGAGAAATTCGTGGTTGAGCGAAAGATTTTTCAGATTGTCCATATTTGAGCCAATACCAAGCTTATCCACATTGATTACTTTCTCACTAAATCCAATGCTCTCTAAATGCCTTATGTAGTTCGAGCCGATAAAACCATAGCCACCAGTCACAAGCAATACCATTTTTACCACCATTGAACTTTGAGAGAAAAAAGACGGGGATGATATTAATCTTTTTGCAAAAGCCCGGAAAATTAACATAGACCACCAATCACCGCATCGGTAACTTTAAATCCACCTGCTTTCTGATATGTATTATGCCTGGAATCACAATTGCGATGCTTAACGACATGGAACTGGCAGCAAAACTTGGAAAAAAAGGCACAACTAGTGATATACAGATGTATAATTACAGGGTGAGGGAAAAGGACCTAACTGTTGCCTATCCTCTAAAGTACCCAGAAAAACTGCAATCGCTCCTTTATGTGCTGGATCTCTGTGATGTCCCGTTGTTTGTAGTGAAGGATTTTTCCTCGGTGCTTGGTGAAGAAATTGTTGCCACCAGCAGATTCGGCTTTACCAACGGATTTGTGGTTTTTGAAGAAACACTGCAAAAGGATACCTGGGAAAAAATTGTGAAAAACACAACCTTGAGCAAATTTGAAGTTGTTGAAAAGAGTATTCCACACTTGCTGGAACATTTTGCAACTCTGGAACCAGTTAAGAAATCTGATTTTGAACATGTGTGTATTGACCATTTCTTTAATGTCAAGGGTGTTGGGACTGTGATACTTGGAGTAGCCAGAGGCACGGTAAAAAAGCATGATAAACTTCGCCTATTCCCGCTTGACAAAATTGTGGAAGTGAAATCAATTCAGGTGCATGATGTGGATGTAGAGCAGGCAGAAAACGGAGAGCGTGTCGGCCTGGCTTTAAAGGGTGTAGAGGCAACTGAGCTTGACCGGGGATTTGTGCTTGCCCCTCCAGATGCCCTGCGAGTAGGACAAAAAATTAAGATAATTGGTGAGATGGAAAGATATTACAAGGGCATGCCTGAAAATATCACCCACATCTATGTGCGGCTCTCACTTGTTCCCGCCAAACTCAGAGTTCTGGAAAGAAATGGAGAAAAACTCACAGCGGAGATTGAACTGCAGAAGCAAGTGGCTCTAAAACCTGGAGACAACCTCATCCTCGTGGACCTCAACGCTAAGGGGCTGAGAATTGCAGGTTCAGGAAGAGTGGAACAGATATTTTAGAACGGGAGACAGGGTGCTGGACCACACTTAACAAATAAATTAAAATATCTGAATTAGATTACTTACCCGAATGCGTTTCAGTTTGAAGAAGCATGTCTCTGATGTGGTCTTCATAGTTATTGTGCTTGTGCTGACAGCCAGGTTTTTCTCAATCTCTGAAGTCAGACCAATGCCAGTGAGTGTAGTCACAAGTGGAAGCATGGAACCAGCCCTATCAAAGGGAGACATAATTTTCTGGCATCCATGTAAAATTTCAGATGTTAGGGTTGGAGACATTATTGTTTACAAAAGTTACATTGAAAAAGACAAGTATGTGTTGCATAGAGTAATTGAGGTGAGGGTGGAAAACGGAGAAATTCTTCTCACCACGAAGGGAGATGCAAACGAATACCCAGACCAGGCAGGCCCTCACATTGTAGAACCCTATATCAGGGAGAACCATTTCCTGGGCAAAGCTGTGGGAATTGGAAGTTTACCTCTAAAAATTCCGTTCGTGGGCAGTCTTTTTATTGCACTTGGAGAGCTGACAAGCTATGTGTCAAAAAGCATCACTACTGCAGGAACCCCATTTGCTGTAACTCCACTGGTGGTGCCCGCAATCGCCTTCATCCTTCTCCTTTTCATGTGGGAAGATGAAGGCACAAAGAAATACAGGAAACTCAACCTCATTCTCGGCCCTGAGAAATTGAGATTAAGAAGGGTATTTCTCTACACATTTATTGCGTTTATGGCTATGATGCTCTCCACCATTCTCTTTGCTAACTCCATAGTCACGGTTTCTGTAGGTGTCGGACAGCAGCCAGAACCAGCAAATCTCGAGGTTACACTTGCTGGAAACAGCACCACAAGCCAGGAAATCACAGTGACCAACGATGGCTTTTTGCCCCTGAAGTGTGTGGTGTTTATGGAAGGTGACATTACAAATGTGGCCACAGTTAGCCAGAATGTAAAGAAGATAGAGGGTGGGAAATATGAGACAATCTCCACCACATTCTTCGCTTATTCTACAACAAGGCCAGGTGTTTACAACGGAAAAATTGTAGCTTACTCTTCACCATTCTGGGTGGTTTTACCTGATGATTTCATCTCCGCAATGTTGGACTACAATCCCTATATTGCAGTGATTGTTTTTGACATAATTTCAAGCTTGGTTTTTGCAGTGCTCATCGTTGCGGTAATGCTTCTGCTCTCCCTTCTTGTGGATGAAATCCTGCTATGGGGCGTGTATGTGAAAGGAAGATACCAGATAAAAAAAGTTCAGATAGGACTGTTCGAGCGATTTAAACCCGCATTGAAAGAAAAATCTGCAAAGGTGTTTGGATTTCTGATGAAGGTTGACTGGATAAAGGTGAAAGGGAAAAAGATTGTGGGACAGGCCGCACTCATCTCAGTTCCATTTCTTCCTGTGGCTCTATTTTCCCTGCCCTTAGCTGTGCTTCTGTCCGCAGCAATCCTCACCTTAATTTTCTTCAAACTTGGCTACCGTTATAGAGCAGAATTCTATCTGGGCGTTTTGGCCAGCACCATTCTCCTCACAATCTTTGTCTATCTCTATCCACAGTTGTTCTCTCCACCTTTGGATATGGTCTCCTTGCTGAGTGCTAGTGCAGTAGCCCTCCTCCTTTATCTCTTGTTTCTAATTCCAGTGCTCGTAGTTTCCTACATCACGGCAAGAATCGCATTCCACATCGGAGAGGAAAAACATCCAGAGCTCATGTTTGAAGGCGATGTCTGATGGAGAAAAAACGGGTTTCACTTGTGGTTATACTCACCATAATCGCAGTTCTAGCTACATTTTCTCTCTTCCTCTACAGCATCCAGCTAAAGCCAGAATTCGTTCCCCTTGGTGAAATTTCTCAAGAGCATATTGGAAAAAGAATTGCTACAGAAGGAATCCTGTGGAAATGCAGAATGAGCAAGAATGCTGCAAATGGAGAACTTCGGGATTGTGAGAGCAATGCCACAATCAGTTTCTATGTTGTAAACAATGCCTTTGAAGATTTCAAGCGACTCAATCCCCTTCCTGGTGCAAAATTGCGGCTTGCTGGTGTGGTGAAGGAGTATGCTGATGAAATTGAGATTTATGTGAGCGAGCAAAATGCCATTGTGGTTCTGGAGAGCCCGTCCGAGTTAAATCTTGGAATTGAAGAGCTCCTTGAAAGTCCTGAGCGGTTTGATGGCCTCTATCTCAACACTACTGGCTGCATTGCTTCGCTCTCAATTCTTAAAAACACTACAACAGGAAAACTGATAGGAACCCAAATAGAACTCAATGATGGCAATTATACCCTTTCCTGCATTGCATACAATGTCTGCGTTCAGACAGATTGTAATGGTGCCTCTCTTGAGAAAGGACGCTTTGTGCGAATTTTCGGACAGTTCAATTACAACTCCCACTACGGAAAATGGAATCTCGTTTTCGGGGATGAAAAGAGCATTCAAATCATCTAAACCTGCTCGATCAATGCTTTCATCTTTTCCACAAAAACTTTCACATCAAATCTTTTGGCTTGGGTAATGCACGCCTCCCTCATTTCAAAAAGTTTTTTCTCCTCAAGCTCCTGGATTTTTCGAGCAAAAGCATCTGGCTGTGGTGGTAAAAGCCAGCCAGTGACTCCATCAATCACAGTTTCTCTGTAGCCACCTTCATTTACAGCCAGCACGACTTTACCAGATGCCATTGCCTCAAGCGGTGTCATTCCAAAGTCCTCATCAATTGCTGTGGTTATCAGACCCCTGCAGTTTGCATACAGTTTTATCAAATCCGCCTCGTTGCATTCTCCCACAAACCGCACATTTTCAGGTGGCTGGAGAGATGCAAAGTAATCCTTTGCCTGCCGTTCTATCTTTCCTACCACAACCAGCTTTTCATTTTTCAACTTTCTGAAAATTTCGCACTGGAGTTCTATCCGTTTATCTGGAGTTATGCGATTAACTGAAAGCCAGTAATCTCCTATGCTCTTAAATCCGTACTTTTTTGTATCCACTGGTGGATGCACAATCACTGAGTTTCTCCCATAATACTTTCTAATCCGTTGCTGCACATTCCTGCTGTTCGCCACAATCTTATCCACATGTCTTACAGTAAACTTATCATACCTGCTCTGCACCCAGATTGCAGTTCTCAGAATGCTTCCCACAAATGGGGAAAAATTTTTGAGAAATCGCTCCTTGGAATCATAGAAATATCGCACTGGGGTGTGGCAATAGAAAATGTTAGGGTGATGATGGAGGGCAGCACAGTGTGCCCAGTTGCCTGAAAGAATGTAAGCATCATATTTTTCTTTTAACTGGAGCGTGGAATACCAGAATGTGGCAATTTCTGCAGCAAGAAACTGGTTGGTTGGAACTTGTCCGACAGAGCGCACTGACACATCCTCATATCCAAGATTTTTTAAAACACTCCTTTCGACATGCGTTGTGTACACATCTGCTCCAAGTGCCTTCGCCAGTGTAAGAATTAATTTCTCGCCGCCTCCAGCACTGAAAAAGAAATCGTGCAAGATGCAGATTTTTCTATACATCTTAAAAGGAAAAGAGATGGAAGGTATAAATTGGTTTTGAGGGGTTTATTCAAAGCATGAGCAAACCATTATTTCCCTGTGAGTGTTTTCACCTCGGTGAAACAATGGACGCTCTGGAAATGAAGCGATTGTGCCAGATGCTCGTGACAGAGGTGGAAAAGGCAATTGTGGGCAAGAAAGATGTGGTTGAAAAACTGCTTGCCTGCATTCTTGCAGAAGGCCATGTGCTTTTTGAGGACTATCCCGGGTTAGCAAAAACCCTCCTTGCCAAATCTTTCGCAAAGGCGCTGGGCTGTCAATTCAAGCGTATCCAGTTTGTACCTGATTTACTGCCCGCAGACATTACAGGTGGTTATGTATTTGAGAGGAAAAGCAATGAATTCATGCTGAGAAAAGGACCAATCTTCACAAACATTTTGCTCGCTGATGAGATTAACCGTGCGCCGCCAAAAACCCAGGCAGCATTGCTTGAGGCAATGCAGGAAAGACAGGTGACGATTGAGGGCACCACTTACATGCTTGAAAACCCATTCGTTGTGATTGCCACCCAGAACCCGATAGAGTATGAAGGGACCTACCCTCTGCCAGAAGCCCAGCTTGACCGTTTTATTGCGCGCCTTTCCATTGGTTACCCCTCAAAAGAGGCAGAACGAGAAATCCTTGCAAGAAGGAAGGCAAGAATGAAAGAGGAGGTGGACATCGCTACGGTTGTCTCCCATGAGAAGCTTGTGGAAATGCAGAAATATGTTGAGCATGTGGAAATTCATCCTGACCTTCAGAATTATATTGTGGAGATTGTGAACACCACAAGGAGCGACTCACAGGTGGAAATCGGCTCGAGCCCTAGAGGTTCGCTGGCCCTCCAGAAACTTGCATGTGCAAGGGCTGCAATGCTCGGCAGAGATTTCGTAATTCCAGATGATGTGAAGTTCATGTGCGTGGAAGCGCTCTCACACCGTCTCATCCTCAAGGTGGAGCCCTGGATTCAGGGCGTGAAAAATGAGGCAATTGTGAAGAAAGTGCTTACAGAGGTGCCAGTGCCCAAAGTCGTGAAGAGAGCATGAACCCAAGAAACTTGTTTGCGTTCACAGCCCTCTTTCTTATCTTTCTGGCAATAATTCTCCGCACCACCGTGCCTCTATTTTTTACAGTTTTCCTTATTTCAATTCTTTTCATCTCCTATCTCCTGCGTCCCAAAGTGGAAATTGACCCAGCAATTGTTGTAGAGCGTTCAGAGTGGTTTCAAAGTGAAAAGATAAAAGGGAAATTACGGATAAAAAATGCTGGGCCCAGTTGCGTGCTCAATCTCTCAATCGATGCCCTTGAGATTTTTAAAATTTCAGTCGAACCATCTGTGATTGCTCTGAAGCAAGGGGAGACAAAAACTCTGGATGTTAAAGTACATGCCAGAACACCTGCAAGATTAAAAGCGATTCGCCTGAGAGTAAGTTCCTCAGACCCTCTTGGTTTCTATAATTTTGAGAAGATGTATGATCTCAGTGTAAACCTTAGAATTCTGCCCACACTTGAGGATGTGCGGAAGGCAAAACTCGTGCCTGCACAAACCCGTGGCATTGTTGGTAATGTGGTTTCGCGTGTTCGTGGTTCAGGGCTTGAATTTCATTCACTCAGAGAATACCAGAGTGGAGATACAATGAAGACGATAAACTGGAAAGCGACTGCAAAATACTCTCGCCTGATTTCAAAACAGTTTTATGTGGAACGAAGCGGTGATGTTGTCCTCTGCGTGGACCTCAGAAAAGGAAGTTATTTAATGGAAGAACGCGAAAAAATCCAGACAAAAATGGTTTCTGCAGCGTTTTCGCTGGCAACAAAAGTGGTTAACAACAGGGATAGAGTAGGCGCCATAGTGATTGCTGATACTGTTCGCTACATCATGCCTGGCTACGGAAAAAAGCAGATTTACAGAGTCCTGGAGTTGCTCATGCACAGGAGAAGCGGTGAGGATGCACCTATTGAAAATCTGGAGTTTATTCTTCCAAGACTTTTCCGCACAAATGCGCTGTTCGTGGTGCTCTCGCCTTTAATGGACGAGGAGTTACCAAGGGTGTTAATTGAGAATGCAAGGAGAGGTTTCAAAATTGTCTGCATTTCACCCGATCCACTGGACTATATTCAGAAAGACGAGAAGCGAGAAACCCAGATTGTGCGTGGCGTTCTGGGCTTAAAGAGGAAAAGTTTGATTGCGACTATATCGAGATACATGGAGATTGTGAACTGGAGAAAAGATGTGAGCTTGGCTGCAGTGCTCAGGGGGGTGAAAGCATACAGAGAAAGAGTTTCGGTTTAAGTGCATTCATAGGTTGCCTTCTATTTGCCTCCATCTCGCTTCAGTTTGGAGGTACACGCATAGCTGCATTTCTGTTTCTCGGGCTGGTACTTGGCCTTTTTTACCTTCTTCTTTCTGCCTACAAGCGATTTGGTCTCGCAAGTATGCTTCCTGGAATTTCTGTGGCACTTATCTCATTCTCTGCTGTGTTTTACATGGGGAACCTGACCTTTCTTTACTATCCTTTGGTTGGACTCTTGCTTTCCCTTCTTTCAATTTTCCTCCACAACCAGCTGGAGCAATTTGCCAGCTCCGACGATGTTGCAAGTATTTATACAGCCATCAAATCAAAGTCCCTTCAGCTTGCAGGAATAATTGCTGGTGGAATTCTCCTGAGCATTGTCTATTTTCCCTTCCTCGGGATTTTCCCGAGAGTGCAAACGGGTGTCCTGGATGTGCTTCTTGCCCTGGTTGCGGTCTGTGTCTCTCTCCTTATTCTGGGATGGTACATGGTGAGAACTGCTGAATAGTGCTTACTACAATCTCTCCGCTATCCATAAATACTCTTTTCCTCTTGCCATTCTGATGTTGGATATAAAGCTGATAAGGGAAAAGCCGGAGTATGTGAAGGAAAGACTGGCAGCTAGGTGCAAGGATTACCCACTTGAGCAGTTACTCTCTGTAGATAAAGAATGGCGAGAGCTTACAAGCAAAGTTGGAAAACTCAGGGCTGAGAAAAACAAGATGGCAAGGTTGATAAGCAAAAGTGAAGACAAGGCGAAGGCAATTGCTGAGGTGGAAAAAATAAACCAGGAAATTGAGCAGTGCGAAGCAAAGCTTGCAGAATTGGATACAGAACGCACAAAAATTCTGGCAGTGCTTCCAAATCTCCCACACGAAACTGTACCTGTTGGCCCAGACGAGAAGTCAAATGTTGTGGTAAGAGAGTGGGGCTCTATTCCAAATTTCAAATTTAAACCAAAAGACCATATTGAACTTGGAGAACTCCATGGATTGATTGATGTGGAAAGGGCCGGAAAGGTTTCGGGTGCAAGATTTGCCTACCTCAAAAAGGAACTTGTGTTTCTTGAATTTGCGATTGTGCAGTTTGCACTCAACGAACTTGTCAAGGAGGGGTTTGTGCCTGTGCTTCCGCCTGTGCTCGTGAGGGAGATGGCTTTGTTTGGAACTGGCTTTCTGCCCACGGGTAGAGAAGATGTTTACAAAATAGAGGGCGAGGATCTTTACCTTGTTGGCACTGCAGAAGTGCCGCTCGGCGCAATGCACGCAGAAGAAATTTTGGAGAAAAAGGAACTGCCGAAGTACTATGCTGGCTTCTCAACATGCTTCCGCACTGAAGCAGGAGCACATGGGAGGGACACGAAGGGGATTTTCAGGGTGCACCAGTTTGACAAGATAGAGATGTTCAAGTTCGTTCTACCTGAAAACTCGTGGGAAGAACACGAAAAACTGCTTGCGAGTGCTGAAAATTTAGTCAGAAAACTAAAACTGCCTTACAGGGTTGTGAACATTGCTAGCGGTGAACTCGGGCCTTCTGCAGCGAAAAAATACGACATAGAGGTTTATTTGCCAGGGCAAGGAAAATACAGGGAGATGGTTTCTTGCAGCAATTGCACCGACTATCAGGCAAGGCGGCTGAACATTCGGTATAGAGATGTTGATGGGCTTAAATTCGTGCATACTCTAAACAGTACCGCCCTTGCAATAGGAAGGACGATTGTGGCAATAATGGAAAACTATCAGACAGAGGATGGAACAATAGAAATGCCAGAAGTATTAAAACCATACTTGTACTTTAATGTGATTGAACCTTTTTCAGAAGCTTAGGTCCCCAAAAAACATGCTGCGGTCTTTTGCTTGCTGAAACCGTAAAAACGCTCCCGGAAAAAAGGTAGGTTTGGGGATACCAAATGTATCCCCTTGGCACAGGTTACCGTAAGGGGCGTAGCCCCTCGGATTACCGTAGGGTGCATACTCCAACCGTAGGGCGGTCAGCCCCGACCATAAGACAATCAATCTAGAAAAAATTGTTTGCATCGTTCGGGGATGCCAAAGGCATCACCTTTACACAGGTATCGTAGGGCGTAGCTCCGAGGCAAACTTTTTTTACCCTTAAAGTATATCTCCCACTCGAGCACGAGTTGATCTCATGGCAGATGCTGGGCAACCAGAACAAGAAAAACTCTCGATAAGGGACATGCTATGGCAAGGGAGATATGAGGATGTAGCTAGCATCGTCAATACTCAGGAAGAGGCATTTCAGGTGATTGAGTGCCTAAACGATTCCGACCTAATGACAAGGAAATCCGCAGCCCATGCCCTTGTGGTGATAGGCATAAGACACCCAGATTTTGTTATACCCTACTTAAAAAGGTTACTTCACTACCCAAATCGAAGTGTTCTAAGCAATGTAATTTTTGTTGTAGGAAAGCTTGGCACCCAAATGCCAAAAGAGATCGAGCCGATAATTCCTGATTTGATTGCGCTCATTGACGAAAAACATTGGAACATAAAGATGAGTGCAATTTCTGCAATCGGAGATATTGGTGCTGCTGACGCAGACATCGTGTTGAGCGCCGTCCCCAAACTTATAGATGCCCTTTCTGATACACATAACCAAGTGGCAGTCACCGCTGCAAATGCACTCAGCAAAATTTGTCCCGTTGATGTCGACTGGACCACTGAAACCGTTGATGCCCTCCATGACCTCCTGAGAGACGGGGACCCATGGGTCAAGGTTGATGCTCTGGACACAATCACTAGAATTGCAGATGAGCACAGCGAACCTGTCGTTAAAGAATTAGATGCGATTGCGTCACTGCTGAGTGATGAAAATCTTTCTGTGCGAGAAAAGGCAATTGATGCAATTTCAGTCATACTCAGAAATAAGCCAGAACTGATAGAAAGGGTAAAAGACGGAATTTTCAATATTCTCGTCAATGATACTGCCTTTCTCAAGATTAAGTGCATAGATATTCTCATGGATGTGTTTTCAGCAAATCCAGATAGCATTCGCTCCTTAATTCCCTCTGTTATCGCCTGCCTCACTGAACAAAATCCCGATATGAAGGAAAAGGCAAGGCAGCTACTTTCCGAAGTCGCTAGGGGAAAACCAGAGTTTCTTTTGGAATATCAGGGCACTCTCTCTGCCTTGCATGCTGATGACATTCTAGAGGCGATGAGGCAGAGAAGATGATAAAAATCAATTGTCTGGTTGAGAATTCTGTGAAGTTCGGCACACATTTTTGGGGAGAACATGGACTTTGCTTGTTTGTAGAAAAAAAAGATTTCAGATTTTTTGTGGATGCTGGTGGAAGCAAGGAGGTGCTCCAACATAATATAGAGATTGCAAAGCTGAATCCTGAGATTACAGAGGTAATTACAATTTCTCACGGGCACTACGACCACACTACAGGCCTACCCTGGCTATTACAAAGAATGAGAATGCCTAAACTCTACGCTCACCCAGAGATTTTTGCAGAACATTATGCTTATTCTAATGAGAAATACAGATACATCGGAGTCCAGTTTGAAAAAGATGAGATTGCTGCTCTCTGTGAACTCAAACTTACGAGAGAACCGGTAGAAATCTCAGAAGGTGTTTACTTCTCTGGTGAAATCCCAGGAGCAAGGCAAAAAAAAGGGAAATTCTATCTAAAGGTAGAAGAGAAATATGTGGAGGATAAATTGATTGATGATACTGCAGTTTATTTGACCACAAAAAAAGGTGCAATTGTGATTTTTGGTTGTGGGCATGCGGGTGTAATCAACACGCTTGAACATGCAAAGACAGTTACAGGACAGAAAATTTATGCTATTTTCGGAGGTACTCACCTTGTCTCAGCTTCAAGCAATGAACTCAAGGAAGTTGTAGAATATTTGAAGGCAGAGGATGTGGAGATGCTTCGCTTATCCCACTGTACTGGTAATGAGGCAGCATGGATGCTAACAAAGGAGTTTGGAAAAAAATTTGAAAATTTCACTGCTGGCAGTTTAGAATTGATTGAGGCTTGATTTACCTTCTTGCCTCCCAGACCATGTGTCCGATCTCGTTGAGCAGGATTTCACTCACGGCAAGTTTTACTGCACTTGCGCTGCCCGGCAAACAAACAACAATCTTCTCATTTAGCACGCCAGCGATAGCACGGCTCATCACTGCAGCACTGCCAATTTCTTTGTAAGAGAGCTGACGGAAGATTTCGCCAAAACCCTCCAGTTTTTTGTCCAGCTTACTGGAAACAACTTCAACTGTGATGTCTCGCTTGCTTATCCCAGTGCCACCGATGGTTATTATTACATCAATTTCTGGGTCAGCAGTAAGGGTTTCAAGCAACTGCTCGAGTTTTTCTCTGTCATTGGAAATAAAGTGATATGCTACCATCTTATGTCCAGCTACCCCCAGAATTTCTTTCGCAATCCTCCCTGATTCGTCTGTTTTCTCAGTTCGTTTATCACTTAATGTGATGATTGCAAATTTTACATAGGATGGAGACAGCTCTTTATGCTCCTTTGACCCCATCCTTCTCACCCTTCCTTTTTGAAACAACAATTACCTCTGTGATTTTCGTCCCTGGATAATTGCCACTTTCATCCTTTTCAAGATATTTCACCATATCCCAGATTGTAAGGAGAGCTGTGGTAACACCACAGAGTGCCTCCATCTCCACACCTGTCTTATAGAACGCCTCCACCCTACACCTTGCCTCAATAAAATCTTCGTGAATTGCGAAGAAAAAATCTACTCCAGTTATAGGGATCGGATGGCAGTGCGGAATGCTCTCCCATGTTTTTTTCACAGCAAGCATTCCAGATGTTTCAGCGACAGCGAGGGGATTACCCTTCTTCACACGGTTCTCTTTTATTGCTTTAATTGTATCTCGCCTTAAAAGAATCTTACCACTTGCCTCTGCGACCCTCAGCACATTTTCCTTGCCTGAAACATTTATCATGCCGCACATGGCTCACTGCTCTATCAACGGCCCAAGGACCTTTATGCCGCCTTTCTTCACATCAAGCGCAAATTTTTCCATACTATGCTGGCAAGCACGCATCTTCTCCACCTGGAGATATCTCACAATCGTGCCTTTCGAGCGGTCAATTCCAAGCGAAATTATTCCATCAACAAGAAAGCCCTCATTTCCGAGAATCTGCGATTCACCGCCTGGGCTCCTTTCCATAACCACAAAAGAAACCAGGTTATTGTCCCTCAGCATCTTGAAGAAATAAAACATCTTGTTCCGCATGTTCTTCTGGTCTTCCATCAGGGAATAGAGGGCTCCAAGTGAATCTAGACAGAATACTGTAAATTTATCTCCATGAAGTTGTTTAAAGTGCTTAATTATTTTTTCTATGAAATACATGTAGTCAGTTCTCTGCTCCTCTGGAACAACCTGGTCAATCTCTCTGAGTTCTGTAAAATCAGAAATCTGCATCTTGAGCGATAGGTCAATTCCCAAACTGTCCATGTTTTTGAGATGGCTCTCCACTGTTTCTTCCAGTGTAGTATAGAGACCAAACTCATCCCTTGTTTCTAGATACTTGGACATTATGGTATAAACGAAGCTGGTCTTCATGCTACCAGGTGGCCCTGTGACCAGAATTACCTTCGGCGGTTCAATATCCGTCTTGAACACTTTATCCAGCCCTTCAATCGTATCCCTGAACATAGATTACACCAGCATCCCTAAATGTTTTCTACAATTTAAATTTTTGTTAGGAGGAAATAAGGTAACAACATGCATGCCTTTCTTCCCGTTTAGAAACTTTTATCTTCATGTAAATTTATATGCAATCTGTGTCAGACAGTGAAGAACTCCCCCCTGTTGAAAAATGGATAGAAACCCAGAATTTCACAACAACGAAAGATGTACCAGTGCCACCACTGCTTTCAGATCAGGTTATTGGTCAAGACGAAGCAGTGGATGTAGTAAAAAAGGCAGCAATTCAGAAAAGGCATGTATTACTAATAGGTGAGCCAGGGACTGGCAAATCAATGCTTGCTCGCTCAATGGTTGATTTTCTGCCACGAGAAGAACTGGAAGATGTTTTGGTCTATCACAACCAGTCCGACCCAAACGAACCACTAATTCGCACAGTTCCTGCGGGTAAGGGAAAAGAAATCGTCCAGCATGCAAAAAGAGAGGCAGAGGAGAAGAAAGCTCAGAAAGGGCTCTTTTTCATCCTAATTATAGCAGTGGTAATCATTGTGGCAGTGTTCCTCTCTTTCAAAACGACAACAATCTATGACAATGCCACAGGGACCACGAAAACTGAGTGGAGCTTTGACCCTATCGTGCTGTTTGCAGGCATCGTAGCAGTAGCTATGCTCATAATCGCCCTCCGACTTATAACCCCTAGAAGTGAAAACATCCATATTCCTAAACTTCTGGTTTCCCATAACCCATCAGATAAACCACCTTTCATTGACGGCACAGGAGCGCATGCAGGCGCATTACTTGGCGATGTGAGACACGACCCATTTCAGTCAGGTGGGCTAGAGACACCCCCCCATGAGAGAGTAGAGGCAGGTGCAATTCACAAAGCCCACAAAGGTGTGCTGTTTATTGACGAAATTAACATGTTGAGAATGGAAAGCCAGCACTCACTGCTTTCTGCAATGCAAGAAAAGAAATTTTCAATAGTTGGACAGAGTGAACGCTCCGCTGGTGCCCTTGTGAAAACGGAACCAGTCCCATGTGATTTTGTGCTTGTAGCTGCAGGTAATGTGGATGCAGTCCAAGGTATGCATCCTGCCCTTCGTTCAAGGATAAGGGGCTATGGATACGAGGTCTACATGAATAATGTGATGCCAGACACCGATGAAAACAGAAAGAAACTTATAAGATTTGTCGCACAGGAAGTTGTCAAAGATGGGAAGATCCCTCATTTTGATAAATCCGCTGTGTGCGAAATCATTCGTGAGGCACAGAGAAGGGCTGGGAGAAAGGGACAGCTTACACTGCGGCTCAGAGAACTCGGAGGACTTGTAAGGGTCGCAGGTGACATTGCAAAGGCAGAACATGCTATGGTTGTGTCTGCTAAACATGTGCTTCAGGCAAAAGCAAAAGCTAAAAGTGTGGAGCAACAGATTGCTGACAAATACCTTGAGAAGAAAAAAGAATACAGGACATTTAGAGTTTCTGGTTCTGCGGTGGGTGTGGTGAATGGACTTGCTGCGATCGGTGCAGATACATCTATGGCAGAATATTCTGGTGTGGTTTTACCAATTGTGGCTGAAGTCACTCCTGCTCACACAAAGTATGGTGGAAAGATTATTGCAACTGGTAAACTTGGAGAAATCGCGAAAGAAGCCGTTCAGAATGTTGCTGCACTTATAAAGAAGTACACTGGTGAAGATATATCTAACCATGATATTCACATCCAGTTCATAGGTACATATGAAGGTGTTGAAGGTGATTCCGCATCGGTCTCAGTCGCTACTGCGGTAATCTCTGCTCTAGCAGGTGTAGAAGTAATGCAGGATGTAGCGATGACAGGTTCATTGGATGTGAGAGGAAATGTCCTGCCAGTAGGTGGAATTACTGCAAAAATTGAGGCGGCTGCAGAGGCGGGAATAAAGAAAGTGATAATTCCAAAGGAGAATTTAAGAGATGTGTTAATTGATGACAAATACAAAGACAAAATAGAAATCATTCCTGCCACAACGCTCGGAGATGTACTAAAGGCCTCCCTAGTTGGACCTAGAAAGGATTCTTTGCTTAAGAAACTTATGAGCTACGTATCTGAAACACCCTTAACTTCAATCCCCCAGCCAAAAGAAACTCCTAACAGAGGTGTTTGATTTGGCAAGAGGTAAAAAGAGAAGGAAAAAGGGACCTGTTGAGCAGACCGACAAAACAACGCACAAATATGAGTTCGGAGAGCAAGCGGTACAATCGAGACAATTGGAGTGCTATGTATTTAACGATTCGCTGGATGCAATACTAGACGATGGTACTTGTGAACACTGTAGATACTTTCTAACAACTAGGTGCCCACATGTGGATGAATTCTTAGAAGAAGTCGAAGATATGGAGCCAGATCTATGAGAGGATTGTTCATTGGCAGGTTTCAACCCCTTCATTTCGGACATGTCAAAGTAGTGGAGTTTGTTCTGAATAGATGCGATGAACTTATCGTCGGAATAGGGAGTGCGCAGTATAGCCACACGCCAGAAAATCCATTCAGTGCTGGTGAGCGTTTCGAAATGCTCACCTCTGTCTTCAAGAAGAAAATGGAATCTACAAAAATATTCATAGTTCCAATTCCAGACATACACAACCACAACCTCTGGGTTCCTCATGTAGAATCGCTCGTGCCAGCATTTGATGTGGTTTTTGCAAGCAATCCACTCACTGAGCTCCTTTTCTCAAAGCGGGAATATAGAGTAGAACCTGTGCCAGTATACGATAGGCTCGTCTTTTCATCCAGTGAAGTTCGAAGGAGAATGGCCACTGGAGAAAACTGGGAAGAGCTTGTCCCGCCTCAGGTCGTGGAATATATTAAAAAAATAGATGGAGTCAAGCGTGTAAAAGTCCTATGTGACTGGTATGTCAACGATAGAAGAAATAAGTGAGTTGTTAAAACGAAAAAAATTAAGAATTGCAGTTGCAGAGTCATGTACTGGTGGTTCAGTTTCAAATGCATTTACAAACATTCCTGGCGCTTCAAAATTTTTTATAGCTGGAGTTGTGGCTTACTCTGATTTCGCAAAGATAAATATTCTTGGTGTTCCACCAGAAATTATAGTGAAACATGGAGCAGTAAGTGCCGATGTCGCCAAGGAAATGTGTATCGGTGTGAAAAAGCTAACGGGTGCGGATATTGGACTCTCCGTCACCGGCTATGCTTCTGGAGGTGAAGGAATTCCAGAAGTAATGGTCGGACTCGTGTATATGGGTATCCATTTCAGGGATCTTATTGTCTTTGAGAGAAGATTTTCAGGGCAGAGGAACGAAATTAAGACGACCATCACTGAACACATTTCCGAAAAATTACTGGAAATAATTAAAAAAGATTTGTAGGGAAGAGATTTTTACCTAACTATTGCCCCACAGTATGGACATACCACGAATTCAGCACTGATTTCTTTTCCGCACTTTGGACAGAGTTTACCAGATGGTTTCTCTGGCATGGGTTCAACTGCCTCCGGCCGTTTTATCACTTTCTTCGGAGGAACTGGTGTTGAAGGCACTGGTGGCTGCTGAGTAGGCGGTGCAGATGGAGGTGTGGACTTCAGCACAACAGGCTTTGCAGGCGGTGGAGCATAGGCCGCAGGTGCAGGCTGTCTTTCAGGTCTTGGTGCGGGAGGTTGTGTCGGCGGTGCATATACTGGTGCCTGCGGCTGATAGGGCGGAGTGTAATCTGGCTGTTGAGGCTGTGGTGTGTATCTCCCTTCTGGTGGCGGTGTATATGCCGGCTGCTGTGCAGGTGCTCTTTGAGTTGGAGGCAGAATTGCAGTTCCACATCTATAACAAACTCTAGCACCTCTCTCGTTTATTGCTCCACAGCTTGGGCATTTAGTGGTTTCTCTCTTTGTAGCCTCTTCCTTATGGAGCCATTGATTGTATGTCATGTAAGATGGCTGAGTTCTCCACCATCTCCAAAATGCAGTTTCTGAGAAACTTCCTCCCATTTCCCGCTTTGCCTGGGCTCTATATTTGTCCACATATGCCTCATATTGCTGTCGCATTGTCTTCTCATAGCTAGATTCCTCAACCTTCTTGCCCGAGAAGACCGTACCACATTCTGGGCAGGTCTTTGCACTTGCAGGTATCCAAGCACCGCATTCACTGCATCTAACAGTGCTTGTCTCGAATTCAGCACCGCACTTCGGACACTTGGTTGCATTTTCTGGTATCGGAGCGCCACATTCACCGCATTCTCCTAGCTTTCCAACACCAACCTTGGATATCATTACGAAGGCAATTATCACCACCACTACTATGATGATGATTATTACAATCAACCATATCAAGAAAGAAGGAGTGCCTGGTCCCTGTCCCCCTACAACACTCACGCTAGGCACAGGGTACCTAAGTTCATTCACTTCTTCACCTGAGACCACGACTGTCAGTGTGTATGTTCCTGGATTGTCAAATTTCACAGGTATCGTAAACTGTCCTGAACCATCAGTAGAAAATGTGCCTGGGTAACTACCTATAAATCTTCCGCTGCTGTCTGTTACATTCAGCTGCACCTGCAACCTAGATGTATCAATTGGAACAGGGGCACTTATCTGACCTGTAAGGAAATAGTCCTGGTTTACATTGTAACTCGTTGAGATATAAGGAGGTGCACTCCATTCGATGTTCAATCTTTCAACAAATATTGAGTTAGAGGCATTCATTCCTGTATTGTTTACCCTCGCATAAATGGTGTGATTCAAATTGACCCTCTGGACGTTTGCTGTCCATTTGTACTCGCACACACTCGTACTCATCCCCGGAACTTTCGAAACAGTTGCCTTCCCAAGATAGTTCGACTTTGTGAGACCATCAAGATAGAAATCCACATTTAGTTCTGACGAATCGATGTCTCCAGTGTTTGTAATATTTACCCTTACAATTACAGTTGTACCTGGCTGGACTGAACTGATTAGATTGTTTTCTTCATCATAGAACCAGACCTTGGTGTCCATCGAGAGGCGAGGTGCAAACTTTACATAGGTGCTGGTTTTCATCTCTTCTGTGACTGAACCTTCTTTAGAAGATGTGACTTGTACGCTAACATTCCTTGTACCACCATATCCTATTGGGAGATACCAATCAATCGAGGCAATCACTGTAGATTTAGCATTAATCTTTGAGATTGTCTTTGTCCCGATAGTGTCGCTATCTGTTTTGAATACAACGATTACATCAGAGGCAAAACCATTTCCATCATTGTAAATTTCTACCGAAATTGTCGTCGAACCATTTTCTGCGGGTTCTGGTGAGAGAGTTAGTGTATTGAGGTTTATCGCAAGATTCGGATATGTGATAATTACTGACTTCGTAGCGATATTGTCTCCCTTATCTACATCAGATTCAGATGGAGATGATGAGACAATAGTTGCTGTTATAGTGTAAGCTGTGCCCACAGATGGGGTCCATGTAACACTTGCATCCCTACTTTCGCCTATCGGAATTGTGGAAATAGTATCTGTTCCAATGATTCCTGCTTCAGTTCTAAATTGGACTGAGACACTTGAGGCAATTCCGTCTCCGTTGTTTCTAATTGTAGCTCGAATCTCAGCAGTTTGATTTACATTCACACTCTCAGATGGTGCTCCACTTACAAGCACAAATAAATATTCAATTACAAGGGAAGGTCTACCGGCAATGCTGAAAATCGAAGAATATGTATTGTCATTTTCATCCATCTCAGAGACAAGATTGTCTGGATCAACCACGGCAGTTATTGAAACCTGTCCTGAGTAGTCAAATGTGTAGGGATACGCAAAATTCTGGCTTCCACCCTGGGCCACGTCGACGGGTGCTGCATCACCTAACTCGATCCCATTTACGAAAAACCTAACAGTAACCCCTCTTGCCATAGCCAATCCGGTGTTCTCCACCCTTGCTGTGAGGTTAACAACATCTCCTTTCAATGGTTGAGACGGAGATGTGAAAACGCTAGTTATCCTCAGGTTTGGCAGGTCTATTGATATCCCAACAGGTGATGTGGTGAACACGTTATCATTCTCGACCATGTCTGGATAGGCAGGAAGAGTTATGATTCCAGTGCCCCTCTTTGTCCCAAGGTAGGTGCAGTTTGCCACATAGGAACCAATGAACAAGCTATTTGGGAGTGTAGTTATATTTATGTAATCTGAAGCTACAGGGTATTTGATTATGCCCGCTGCGTCGGATCTGTTAGTGATTCCATTTGCTGTCAGATACATTTTGATCATTGGATGTGCATCCATATCATTTGCCTGAGTAGCAACACTGTACTGTATCATCGAAGAGGAGGGCGTGTACTCAATTGATACAAGCTGAGCATTTGGGATTGGCATCTTGTTTTGGTCATAGACAGGAATTTTCGCCCATCTATATACAAACACCTGGCTATTATTGTAAGCAATAATTGCAGGTGCATACTTTTGACCATGCCCATTTGCATCTAAAGGAGGAGTTTCTGCTTCATCAAAACTCACATTCAAAAGTTCCAGTGTAGCATTGTTGTAAAGGATAAGCTTGTTGGAGGTCCCTACAGTAAGGGTTGTTGTATCCCAGTCAATTGAAATGTTGGAATTGATAACCGTCATCTGTGTTGTACCCGCAAGTGTGATGTTGAATTCATAGCCAGGTCTCACAACCACATCAAACCTTGTGATTGTGATATTGCCAGTATTACCGTTATGGGTAAATCTGAACCGCAGATTTGTTAGGCCGTTTAGCGTTGTAACAGCAAGAGGCACAACTTCACTCGCTTGAGTGTCAGCCACAGGATTCACAGGGAGATTCTGCCATGAACTACCACCATTATAAGACACCTGGAAACTGTTAGTACCATTATAGTCTGGTGTAGTTGTGTACTCAACGAGAAGAGAAACACTGCTTAGCTTATCATAAGTTATCTCAGAAACATCTAACTGAGATATTGTCATGGTCTGTGAGGGTTGCAATTCAATGTACCCGGGGAAGTCCTTGGGTGTTAATTGATAGTCAACAATGTTTACATTCTCGTAGTACTTATCTATGATAGAATCAGAGATGTATATTTTCGAATTCAAAGCCGAAATTATTGGTGCATCGTCATTGTCATCAATTTTTGCTACATCGTTCTGCCATACCGAGGGCATCTCAGAAAGCCCTGTAATTTGTGAATTATTGATATATACCTCAGAATTCACGAGATAGAGATAGCCTGGAAAAGCAAGTTTTGAGTTTTTCATTATAATTTTGCCCCCATCTGACGAAAGATTAAATTTAAGGAAGGGATTCACCATCATCGTGGAGACAGTGATTGTGCTATCCTCTAGATAAAGGGTCCCACCGGAGTTGACTTTGAGGAAATATTTTTTCGGAAGAGTCACTGGGTATAACCCCCCATCTTGCAAAAACTGAATCTCTATATTTCTAACGGTCAGATTTCCACCAGAATTTATAGTAATGTTACCATCCATGCCTAGGATTCCACTTGGGGCCGTAGACCTATCTAGAATTACTGTGGTATCAACAACCAGATCGTTCACTGCTCTTATTGTATCGTTCGTTCCCATAAAAAGAGCTGCACTACTTACAGATATAGGGAGCGAGACCAGTATTGCCACGCACATTGTCCAAACCACTTGCCCAGTTTTGTTTTTTGAAATTCTGTTCATAATTTATCATCCCTCTCAATTTCGTTTTTGTTGTTATCCCAAATAGAGATTTTGTATATATACCTATTGGCAACTCTTCCGCAAAATCTATTATATAGGAAAGATTGTGGAATGTGAGGGATAACTTGGGCAAAGCACTGGTCAACAGAGAAAAAGAAATGGGAATGATACTTGGAGCTCTGGAAAACGCAAAAAAAGGCAAAGGAAGAACATTGATAATCTCAGGAGAAACTGGAATAGGAAAAACAAGGCTCCTTGAAGAGTTGAGGAATAGATGCAATGCGGAGAACCTGGAAGTTTACTGGGGAAGTGGTATTGACGAAAATGCAATGCCCTACCATCCGTTTCTCACTCTCATTCAAAGAAACAGAGATTTGATCGAGGAGTTGAGAACCAATGCACCTCCCGCAATTTCACTCCTCCTCGGAGAGCAAGTAAAGACCCCAGTTTCTGGTGAAATTGATTTTACGCTAGAAAGCAGAAGATTGAGAGAACTTATTTTCCGAATAATAAAAATGAGAGCAATGAAAAATACTATAGTCCTACTCTTTGACGATATCCAGTGGTTTGATCCATCTTCAATTGCACTCCTGCACTACTTGGCAAGAAATATTGCAGATATTCCTGTTCTAATATGTTGTTCTTACAACACAGAGGAGATCAAAGAAAGCAAAACTAGTAAGTTATTGTCAGAACTAAGACAGATGAACATTGAGAGAATCATAGATACAATCGAAGTCAAACCACTTTCACCAGAGGATGTGCACAATTTCATCAAAACCATGATAGAAAAAGAGCCAAGAAAGGATGTTGCAAAAAAAGTATACGAAAAAACAGACGGAAACCCTCTGTTTATTGAGGAAATTATAAAAGCCTACGGCGAGAAAATTGTGCATAGAAGCTTTGCAATAGACGAAGAAGACACAGAAATCCCTCAAACTGTAAAATACATCATTACCAGAAAACTGGAGAGAATGACACCAGAAAAGAAAAAGATTCTTACACTTGCAAGCGTATTTGGAAGAGAGTTTTATTTTTCAATAATCCAGAAATTGTGTGAGATGAGTGAGGAGAGTGTCCTCGAGAACCTTGAAGAACTGATTGAAGAGGGAGTACTCTTTGAGAAAGGATATGAAGAAATTTTCTGCTTTAGACATAATTTGATGAGGGAAGTAATTTACTCTTCGATGAATACAGTAAGAAGAAAACAAATTCATGCTAGAATTGCAGCAGAACTTGCAGCCCATAAAACTATGAAAAATACGGGAGATATTGCGATGCACTATTTCCTTGCTGGCAATTACAAAGAAGCATTCAACTACGCAAAGGAGGCCGGAGAAAACTTCGCAAGGTTGTATGCTTCTGAAGAGTCGTTGTTTTATTTAGATATCGCAATGAAATCCCTTGAAAAGCTGAATGAAGGAACACTAGAAAATCTTTTAGATGTGCTAAAAAATGCTACTGAAATTTCTTTCCACGCTGGGAGATACATGGATACTCTAACATATTTGCAAAGAATTGAAGAATTGGCTCAGGAAGAAAATGATGAGGATCTACTACTTGAAACCATGGTAAGGATGGGTGAAGCATACTTCCGACTAGGGGCATATGAAGAAGCCCTGTTCAGATTTGAGGATGCTTTGGGTAAAGCTGGCACCAACGAAATTCTGCGTGGAAAAATTTTCAAAGGAATTTCAGAGGTCTACCGAGAGAAAGGAAAGCTAGCGTACGCAATAGAATATGCAGAGCATGCAATAGAAATTGCCAGAAGACACAATGACATGAAATTGCTTGGCGATGGATATATGGACCTGGCTCTTGCGTACTACCGGAAGGGCGCATTTGAAGATGCCATTGAGAACATTGAGAAATCTGTTGTAGTCAGGAAAGAGATAAAGGACGAAAAAGGACTAATGAGTGCGGTTAACAACCTCGGTGCAATCCACATGGAAAGAGGAAATTATGAGGAGGCCTTGCGTTGCTTTGAAGAATATGGGAGATTTGCAGAAAAAACAGGTGACCTGTGGGGAGTGGCAATTGCCCAGAATAATCTAGGTGTGTTGTGGAGTGAAAAAGGAGACCTCAAAAAATCGCTTATGCATTATGAAAACTCTGTGCAAGCATACCAAAGAGTGGGAGATGAAAATGGGATTGCTGTGACTAAAATGAACATCGGGATTATTTATCACTACCTGGGAGAATATGACACCGCACTTGAATATTATACGCAGTGCCTAAGATATGCAGAGAGCCAGAAAGACATGATCACTGAGCAAATGGTTCAGGATAATATCGGGTTGGTCTATCTTGAAAAAGAAAGTTACGATGAGGCCCTAGTTGCATTCGAAAAAGCATTGGACCTTGCTCAACGAATTGGTGCAAGAAAAGAAATTGCCTCCTCTAAAATTGGAATCGCACACACCTATTCTTCACTCACATTTTATGGGAAAGCAATAGAGTATGCAGAAGATGCGCTTGAGATTGCGAAAGAATTGAAAACAAGTGTGGATGAAGCTAGGGCATACAGAGTGCTTGGGATAATCTACGCAGAAATGAATGACTTTCAGAAGGCGAGACAGTATCTAGAACGGAGTTATAAGATTGCAAGGGATGTAGGCAACCTTATGCGGATTATAGAGGTCCATGAGGCCCTACTTGACTTAAGTATCAAAACTGGCGATAGAGTTGAAACCATGAGAATCTTTGAAACACTGAAGGGAATATACAATCAAATTGGAGCACAGAAAAAATTAGAAAGGTTAAGCTGGAAGATACAGAAGGTGGAGGCGCGCTGATGCGAATTTTAGGGACAAGCCTGATTCTCCTTATTTTACTCCCAAACATTATCCAGAACTGGTCAAGTGAAGAAGTTGAAGCCAAACCTGAATCGACAATCTTAACTGGCTATGTTTATGATGGTTTTGGGAATGGAATAAAGGATGCTATGGTAATGGCAACAGATTACCTAAATAGCGCAGAATACTCAACCACAACTGACGCAAACGGGTTGTTCCAGTTTCTCGGACTGGAGACAGACAAGATGTATTTCCTGAGAGTGAGTGCGAATGGATACTATCACCAAAGCAAGCATGATTGTGTACCTGGAAATTCCTATACATTTGTACTTGAGCGATCAGCTGGAATTGTAGGGAGAATTGCTGGAGATAGTGGAGAACCAGTAGAAAATGCTACTCTCATCCTTTCAAATCCAAAGTTCAACGTAGAACTCTATGCTCAATCGGATGCAAGTGGTGCTTTCAGGTTCACCTCCTCGAACTTTGAAAACCAACTTTACCCTGGAGATGGTTACGAAATCTATGCTTCTGCAGAAGGCTATCTTTCTTCTATTCTCATCCAGAACCTCAGTGTATCCAAGGGTGTTGATACTTTCGTGAATTTTACCCTCAACAGATCTGGGGTGATTATGGGGACTGTGAGAGGCAACACAGGAGAACGGGTAAGCAATGCAAGTGTGTATGCGTACGACCGAGACGGATTGCCTATTTGCACAGATTTGACTGATGATAATGGAGAGTATATTCTCAACACTAACCTAGCTCCAGGCAGTTATAAAATCCAAGTGTTTCCTCCAACTGAACCAAATGGATCATGGCTAAACAGTGCACCCTTAAATGTTTCAATCGCTATCATGGGAGGAAGCGTCAATAATGTGGATTTCAACCTAAACCCAGCTGCAATTTTTCGTGGCAATGTTTCGGATGAAAATGGCGCTCTGGTAAATGCGATGGTAACCATCAGCAGCCAAGATGGAAGATTTGCCTATGGAGTGACTGATTTAAATGGCTTCTTCTCAATCTCCTCACCCACACTTACAACAGGAACTTACACAATTGAAGCAGTGTGTGCGCATCACATCCGGGAAGAAAAGATATGGGTACTTACAGAGGGTGAAATTGCATGGTTAGACCTCAATCTTTCATTGTCCCGTTCTGTATCTGGTTATCTCAGAACAGCGTACGATAACTTCTTATTTGGAAGTGTTGAAATTTTTAGCGCAGAAGGAAGGAGCGTGGAAAAGATTTACACGAACCAGAATGGTTACTACAAACTCGACACTAATCTTGTTGCTGGGACTTATCGAATTGAGGCATGTGCACCAGGTTACATCCCCTCAAGCAGAACAGTGGATTTGACTAATTCATTTGAAATTGAGAACTTCAACATTACCCTCAGTGAATCAGGAAAGGCTATTGTTAACCTCACAGATTATGCAGGTTTACCAGTAGCAAATGCCGTTGGCTATTTAGTCCAAAAATCAGGAAACAATTACATTATCTGTGAAACAAGGTCCTCAGGTAACAATGGAACATTGGTATTTGGAGATGGCTGGCAAAATCTCCCTTCGGGAACATACGACCTGCTCGTGAGAAATGCACCTGGGTGCTGTGAGAATTTCTTTGAAAATTTGATCGTAATTAGTCATGGAACTACAAATTGGTACTCCGTAACTTTGAACAAAAGTGCAGAGGTCTATGGTCATGTATATTACAGAAAAATCACTGCGCCACTCGCAGATGTTCAAATTGAATTTATTCTCTCAAGCACCTCTCTCCCCTTTCCAACTTCAACGATTGTATGGACGGACACGAATGGATATTACCACATTCTAACCGGTTTACCCTCAGGTGACTACAGCATCGCTGCCCATCATTACTTTTATGGATTTGCAGTGCAGAATACAACTCTCATCTCGGCTACAAAAACGGAGGTGGACATTTTCTTTTGTCCTAGCAGTGGCACTGGTGGAATTCTAGGAATTGTAAAAGAAAAAAGTGGCAACGAATTAAGTGGTGTCACTGTGAATGTCTATAACGGCACGAAAAAGATAAAGAGTTGTATTACAAATGAAAGTGGATGGTTTCTCCTAACAGATATCCCTGAAGGGAATTACAGAGTTACTTTTACCAAAGAGGGTTATGCACAACAGGAATTCACAAACATCACTGTCCTTTCCGAGGAAAATACGGATATAGGTGTTGTGGAGATGGAGAAATACATACCTCCGCCAGGCAACATAACAGGTTATGTAATTGATGCAAGTGGGAAACCTATAGCTGGGGCTAGCATCGTTGTGGAAGGCACAGAAATTTCCGTGATTTCAAATACGATGGGAGAATTTCAGATTATAGGGCTAAAGGAAGGGGTGTATTCCCTTCTTATTTCCTGCCCCGGATACAAGGATGCACGTGATACTGTGAGCGTAACTGCAGGCAACAACACCACTGTTTGGATTCAACTTGAAAAAGAAATTCCGGTTAAGACCACACCTGATTTTACTGTGATCCAGTTAATTTTGATAGGAGTTGTTGTGCTTCTTTTCACAGCAAAAACAATGAGGAAGAGGTACCAGTAAGTAGTTTTCGGGCGTTTATTCTGTGATTATCGGTGTGGTCACAAATTTTCCGTCCCTCAGTATCAGAGCCTTGTAACCATGATGAACTTTTGTATGTCTCATCTTTACAATTCTGATGCGCAGCGAGACATCACTCTCTCCCAATGATGTGAACTTAAGCTGAATGATACCATCTGCAAGATAGTCCTCTCGATAAAGGCCGAACGCACTTTCTTCACTCACTGCTTCACAAATGAGCAGCACAGTAACACCCAGTTCTCTGAGAAAACCAAAGAAGTGGAAAAGTTCGTTTCTCGGATTTGTAAAGGCAACAAGGGAATAAAGCGCTGTGAGTGAGTCAATTGCCACAATTTCAAAGTGCTCATCTCTTACCCTTCTGAAAATATATTCCTTTAAAATTTTTAGCCAGTCTCTTGCCTCATCTGCTTCCTGATGTTCCAGGCGCAGCTTTGCAACATCCACTATAAACAGCTTTCTTTCATCAAGAGGTGTGAGACCCAGATTCTCCATTGTAGCCACTAAACTTTCTTTGCTCTCTTCAACTGAAATATAGAGGGATTTCATATTGTTGTGGAGTGCGTTCTGAAACATCACATTCAGCACAAGTGAAGATTTCATAGTACCTGGAGTACCAGTTATCAGTATTATGTGTCCCTTGGGAAACCCTCCATTTAAGTCCTCATCTAGCCCTTCCACGAAGGTTTTTATTCTGTCCAAACCATCACCTATGCACTTCCATATGCACATCCTAAATATATAGATTATGGAGACCTTGCTCTTTTTCCTCAATAAAGAAAAACAAAAAAGTTTTGGAAGGGTCTTCCGAAAAATGGAAAAGATTTACTGCAGGCGATGCCTTCTGTCAGCAATAAGTCCCACACACACGAAAACACAGAGCACGATGAGGATTGCACCGCTCTCAAAGACACCACCCACACTGATGAAGTGGGGTGTTGCGGCATTTCCGTGAGTTGCTGCATTTCCAGCAAGGTCTGTCGCGTCTATGTAGTAATCGACTGTCATCTTAAATCAACCCCTTCTCCCTCAAACTCGTAAATCCATTTCCAAGAACAATGTGGTCCAGCAATGTGAGGTTCAGCAGCAGGCACCCCTCCTTTATTCTTCTCGTGAGCTTCAAATCTTCCTCGCTTGGCTCTGTCTCGCCGGAGGGATGGTTGTGAGCAATGATTACGCCTGTTGCTTTCAGCAACAATGCCTTCGAAAAAATTTCTCTCGGCTCTACAATTGACATGTTGGAAATACCCACGCTCGTTGTCTCCGCCTTAACAATTCTGTTCTTGCCATTTAGAAAAATTGTGATGAAATTCTCCTTTGTGTCATCTACGATGTATCTCCTAGCAACTCTGGCTGCTTCTGATGCACTCTGAATCTGTTCAGGCACATACTGCATCTCCTCGGACAACCTTCGTGCAAGCTCAAATGCAGCCGCGATAATGCAGCCCGCAGTGAGACCAACACCAAATCTTGATGCAATTTCCTGGGCAGAGAGTTTTGAGAGTTCCAGTACCGTAGTTTCTGCCAGCATTTTTTTAGCGAGGTCCAGTGCACTTCCCTGCTTGTTTCCCGTTCTTATCAGAATTGCGAGCAACTCCGTGTTGCTCAGCTTGTTCGTGCCAAACATCAGTAATCTTTCTCTTGGCCTCTCTGCCGGAGGCATGTCCTTGATTTTCACAGACCACATGATTCACATTACCTCAACCCTGAATTTAAAAGCAATCCCTACATGTAGGCCTGAAAAAACTATCTCCTCTTTTTATAGGCGACAACCACAAGCACCAGAAGCGGAATACAGAGGCAAACTAAGGAAACTATTGCAAGCTGAAGTGAAATATCCGCTAGAAAACCACAGAGCGGTGAAAGTGGTATCAAAATAGCCGTATAAATCACGCTAATGTAGCTGAGCATCACACCTCGCTTCTCAGAAGGTACCTCTAAGTTCACATAATAAACCATCAAAGGCATTGTAAGACCAGTAGTAAATCCAACCATAATCACACCAGTCACAGCTAGAAGCCCAGGCACAACCACCATCACCACTACGCTCAAGAGAGGAAGAAGGCCAACTAGAACCAGGATCTGTTTACCCATTGCCTTTTCCAATTTGTACATCGTAAAAGACGCAAATGCACCCACGAAAGTAAATATAAGGTAAATCAAACCAATCTGATCCACCGTAAATCCAATAAAATACATAAATGGTTGCTTTAATATAATAAAAACACCATCAAATGCAGCATACACGCCCCCAATGAGGAGTAAAATGTAGAGCTTTCTGTTATTTCTCAGAATTTTAATACTTTGCATTAAATTTTCAATCACATTTTCTTTTCTATGAATTGTAGAAGAGCAGGGAAGTTGAAAAGGTAGGATTGCCGAGAATAGAATTATTATCCCACTAAGCAAAATTGGAAACTGAAGAGAAAAGTGATTTCCAAGGTAACCTCCCAATATTGCACCTACTCCAATTGCTACCTCCGAAATTGCCCATCCATACCCATAAACCTTTGTAAATTTATTCTGTTCACCAACTGTATACATGTAATCAAAGAGCCAGGCAGCATCGCCGACATTCTTCATTGCCACACCTGCAGCCCAGAGCACATAAGAGAACACCACGATCCAAAATGAAAACGGAAACGAAAAAACAATAATTGCAACTCCTACAAGAAGCGAACTAATTGCCATTATGTAAATTCTCGGATACTTATCGGATAACAGCCCTGCAGGAATCTGAAACACAAACAATGCTAGCCAGTAAATTGCATCTATAATTCCAATCTCCACCATCGTAAAATTATGGTTAAGAAGAAAAATAATCCATATCGGTGAGAACATGAAAAGATAACTAAAAAATGTATAACTATAGTAAATAAAGTTTATATTGTTTGTTTTATCCAAAATCTCAGCTTCCGAATTTTTCCGAACGTGCAGTTAGCTGAAGCAGCAATGGCAACAAATTCTTTCCAAGAATTGTGCCCAATCCTCCTCTTGCACAACTAATCTCGTCGAACGCTCTCACACTGTCTTTCCGAACACCCTCTCCACAGATTGCGAGAGGCACAGCATCTCCAGTGTGGTCTTTAACACTTACTGGTGTCGTGTGGTCTGCAGTTAGGGCGATTACATAGTTCTGGTTTGCATTCTTCAGTATGTAATCGAGGGCGGCATCAATCCTTTCAATCACTTTTACTTTCTCTTTAGCGTTGCCATCATGTCCACAAATGTCAGGGGCTTTAATGTTGACAAACACAAGGTCATAGGCGTCCAGTGCCTTCACCACCGCTTCTGCCTTTGCCATCATGTCCGTATCCAGACCTCCTGTAGCCCCTTTCACATCTATAATATCAAGACCAGCAACTCTGCACACTCCTTTCACAAGTGCAATTCCAGTTATTGCAGCCCCTTTTATGTGGTACAGTTCTCCCACTTTTGGTATGTGAGGCACAATTCCTGCACCCCTTGGCAACACGATGTTAGCTGGGGGCAAACCCTTCGCAATTCTCTCTTTGTTCACAGGATGCTCTTTTAAAATTCTATAGCTCTCATTCACAAACTTGTTTACCACTCTTGCAGTAAGTTCTGCTTCTGGCTTCAGGGCCTTCACCTCACTTACCTTCTTGTTTTCTCCATGTGGGTCTGCATCCGTAATGTAGGGACTCAAGCCATCGCCTCGCAAAACCAGAACAGCCCGATGCTCTATTGACTCCTTGAATAGCACTTTCACACCCTCTATTTCCATGCCATCCAGTGCTCTTGCAATTTCGTTAGTCCTCTCCTTGATTCTACCTGCTCTCCTATCTTTAACAACTAAGTTCTCATCAACTGTTGAGAAATTGCATCTGAAGGCAACATCGCCACCCCTGACTTCAAGCCCGACACCAGCTGCCTCATATGGGCCCCTGCCAGTGTAAAGTTTATAAGGGTCGTATCCCAGAATTGCAAGATGAGAAGTATCGCTGCCAGCTCTCACACCAACATCAATCGGATACATCATCCCGCAGATTCCGCTACTCGCAAGTTTATTAATTGCTGGTCTCTTCGCTACCTGGAGGGGGGTTTTCCCTTTGAACTCTTTCACTGGCCTGTCTCCAAGCCCATCGCAAATTACAATCAGCATCTTTCCTAAATCAGCCACAGTATCACCACCGCAATTATTATCGTGCACCCGATAGAGAGAAGATTATTTGTGCCTTTTGTTAGCAACCTCTTGTTCTCAAGCACTGCACCAAACAAACTGTCAAGCTGGCACCCTAAGAAACCCAATCCTGAAATCAAAAGTAGATTAAGCAAGTTGAACTCTATTTCACCGAACAAAGCAAGGAAACCAAGCCCCACAACAGATACAAACAAGCTTCCATTAAACGCCCAGAGTTCACCAAGCAAAGAAATACCTCCATTTGTGCCCTGCTTCACCCGCTTAAAATTTGTTATTAGGTAAACCCTGTCAGAAAGCACTCCAATTTCGCTTGCAAGTGTGTCTGAAGCAGCGACAGCCAGGGCGGTGAGATACATGAACACAATGGCTTCGCGTATTTCTGGTAAGCCGAATGAATAGGCAACCCCAAGAAACATCGGGACAACGCCATTTGCAAGCACATTCCTCCAGCTCCGCTCTCCCCTTTTTCCCTCCTGAACACCCAGTTTTTTCTTGGTCTCAAATTTGAACTTTGTTGCGCCGAAACTGGCAATGAGGAAGAGTAGAAGCAGGGCAAGCCAAGGAATGCTCGCAATACCAATTGGAAAACCCACAAGGAACGCAGTGATCGTGCCCTCAAAATCCAGCACATGCTTCCAGTATGCAATTACTCCGATAATAAAGCATAGCAAAGCACTAAGTAGAACATTCTCAAGTGCCATATTTCTACCTTTTTCCCCATCTTAAATTTTATTTTTTCACATTTTTGTTTTTGGAAATTCATGTCCACACTTAGGACATTTCACATATCCGCAATCCCCAAATGTTGCAGATGCACAACCCTTGCAGGCAAAACTTCTACCGTAACTTGTGTCAAACTTGAAACCACATTTGGGGCAGGTGACCAGCATTTAGACGCCCCCTACACTCCCGCAAACTCAAGGGCATTCTTACATTCGCATGAGCGTTGCTCTGGTGTGGCGGGCACACATACTGAGAGAATCTTCTTTATGCTGGCTATGTTTTTCTGCATCGTGGAAATAATCTCATGGGCATCCACTGGCTTCTCAGCCCAGACATCATAATCAGTAATCTGGCATAAACTTGCATAGCAGATCTCAAGCTCTCTGGCAAGCTGGGCTTCTGGCACAAGCGTCATACCAATGATGTCTGCAAAGTTCTTGAACATCTTGCTCTCTGCCCTGGTGGAAAATCTAGGACCTTCTATGCAAACATAAGTTCCCGCTTGATGAACCTTTATTCCAAGCTTTTCCGCTGTGCTCCAGAGCAGTTTGCGAAGTTCACCGCAGAATGGGTCTGCCATCGAGATGTGGTAGGTTCTGCCACCATCGTAAAATGAGTAATCTCGCTTCTTTGTGAAATCTATGAACTGGTCTGGAACAACAAGATGACCTGGCTCCATTTCCATCTTCAGTGAGCCAACTGTTTGGATGGAATAAATTCTCTCCACACCAACGGACTTCAACGCCCAGATGTTTGCTCTGTAATTCACTTTGTGGGCTGGTATCACATGCCCCTTTCCATGCCTTGCAAGAAACGCTACCCTTACATTTTCTATTTTTCCAATCTCTACATTTGATGAGGGCGCTCCATATGGTGTTGAGATTTTCAGTGTTTCCTCTGGTGTGAAAAGACCAGAATCGTAGAGGCCTGAACCACCAATCACGCCAATTTTTGCCTTTATCTGTTCCATAGATGCAGGGAACAGGTTGGGGGATTTTAGGTTTTCTATTGACATCTCCCACATTGGTATAGACCTGTTTTCTTTCGTTGACACTGGGTCTTCGCTCCATTGCACCCTATTCTACTTACAGAATGTTCAGCAAAGTTTATAATCTGATGTTTAATACAGTGTTCAAATGGTGTTTAAGGCCTATCTGCCTGATGGCAGAATCGTCTGTTCTTCGTGCAAATCGGAAGTAAAACAGAAAGATAACCGGTGTGAGGTCTGTCTCTCTCTGCTGGAAGTGGAAAAGGAAGGCATTGAATGCCCCTACTGCGGAAAAGTAGTCGATAGATACGCTACAATATGTGAGTACTGCGGCAAGGTGTTGCGGGAGACTAGAACCAAAGACAGCACAGCAGTAGATGAAGAATTTCTTCTGAAATTGCTTGACCTCGGAAAAAAAGTGGAAAAAGAGACCCCAGAAGACATTGAGGAACGCACTAAGGCACTGGAAGTGATAAAGGCAGTTGCTGGCGTTGTGGACGAAACTACCCAGCATGCGGAAAAGGTGGAAAAACCGCGTGACACAAAGCTAGAAGTTGAAAAAGAACTAGAAAAAGAGCAGGAAGTTGAAGTGAAGTCAATAGTGATTCCTGATGAATTAAGAAAACAATTTTCGAAAATTCTTGAAACAGACATTGCGAAGTTGAAGGAAAAGATAGACACACTGCCTCAGGGAACTCTGAAAGACGCACTGGCTACATTCATAGAAACAATTTCTTCTGTAGCTGAGACAAAGATAGGTGGTCAGATTGAAAAGGATAAATTTCTAGTTGAAATCGTATCCCTCCTGAATGAAAACATAGAATGTATAAATAGCGTTATCGACCAGTATCTCGATTTTACAAAAATGCAAACTGCTATGGAAGAGACAATTTCTAAGGCGACGCAAACCTCAGGAGGCAAAATCTCCAAGAAGGACTGGCTTGCAGCTCAGAAACAGGTGCAGGCAGAACTTTTTAAGGTGAAAAAAGAGCTGGACGAGGAAACTGAGAAACGGGTAAAGAAGGCAACAAAGAAGGCAGAAGAGGAGATTGAAAAACTGAAGAGCCAGATTGCTGAACTCACCACTGAAAATGAAAAACTGAAGAAAATGGCAGTTACTGACGAAGAAATTGAAGAACTTCGCACGATGCTTAAGACCTTAGATGACCTCTTAGGAGAATTGCCAGATAACAAAATTGAAGAGTTTGCAAAATCTGAAAAATTCAAATTGTATGAAAAAATTCTGGATAAATATAAAGTAGGAGAGGATTGAAGATGGGTTTGAGAGATAAAGCCAAGGAAAAACTAGCTGAGATTTCGGAGGGAAAAACCACAAGCCAGCAGGAAATGCAAAAAATCCCAACGCCTCCTCAGATGCCCTCTCAGACACAGATATCACAACTAGTGGCACAAAAAGATACCTCTGAGATGGATAAGCAGAGAATGATTATTGTGAAGATTAAACAGGAACTGGAGGCAAGGAGAAAAGAGCTGATTGCCAAGGAGGAAGAGCTTTTAAATAAGGAGAAAGAAATCGCAAACAAAAGCAACGAGATTGAAGCGAAAAGTGCTGAGCTGAGAAAGCTCCATGAGGAGATAGAGAGAAAAAGGAGAGAAATTGAAGAGGAACTGGCAGTAAAGACAAAAGAGGTAGGTGAAAAAGAAGAGAAGATCCTGGCGATGGAGCAAGAGCTAATTGAAAAAGTGAAGAAATTGGAGGAAAAAGAGAAAGCCATTGCTCAACTTGAGGAAAATCTCAGGACAAGAATGGTGGAAGTTGCAAAAATGGAGGAGAAAACCGTTGCCGCAATTGGTGAAATTGTAACTGAGCTTTCTGATCTTGGAATCACAAGGGAGGCTTTTGAGAACCTTATGAACACATCAGAAGCGGAGACAAAAAGACTGCTGATTGTTCTTGATGAATTGCTGGGTGAATTGCCAGATGAGACGATTGAAAAGTTTGCCAAATCACCAGATTACCGACTGTATGAAAAGGTACTGAAGATGTATGGAATTTAACTCCTTTAACAGGTGGAAATAATGGGGCTCAGAGATAAAGCAAGGGCAAAACTCGAAGAAGAGACAAAACCTGAAGAAGAGGTTACAAAAGGCCTCATAAAGAGTACTCAGTCTCCAGAGGTTGAATCAGAGAAAAAAGAGCAGAAGGTAGAGATGGGACTCTCGCCGATTGCTAAGTTAAAGGAGGAGATTGTTGAAAGAGAAAAGAAGGTAAGTGAGAAAGAAAAAACACTGGAAGAAAAAGAGAAAGAGATTGCGAAGAAGGAAAAAGAGATTGCTTCGAAAGAAGTGGAACTGGAAAATGAGAAAGAACGTGTGCAAAAAGTGGAGAAAACCCTAGCCGAGAAAGAAAAAGAAATTGAGTTGGAAAAGGCAAAAATTGAGGAAGAGAAAAAGAGGCTCAGTGAAAAAGAAACGGAGGTGAATGCTAAGCTAGGAGAATACGAAAATCTTTTGAGAGAAATCGAGGAGCAAAAGAAAGAAGTGGAGAGAGCAAAAACAGAAATTGATAGAGGTAGAGAGGAACTGAAGAAAGAAAAAGAGAGAGTTGAAAGTGAAAAAGAAAAAATTGAGAGAGAGCGAAAGGAACTGGACGAAATGAGAAGAGAAAGTGCCAATCTAATCGAAATGGAAAAGGAATTAAAGAAGCGGGAGGCAGATGTAGAAAAGGCATGGGCGGAGATTTCAAATGCAAGGAAAGAAATAGAGACAAAACAACGAAGTTTTCATACTCGTGAGAAGGAACTTAGCGAGGCATTTCGAGGAATCAAGGAGAAGGAGAGAAACCTAAGAGATGCAGAACTTAAGATTGAGAAACTGAACGAGGAGTACAATCGAAAACTGGAAGAGTTAAAGAAGCGAGAAAACTTGCTGGAACGCAAAGAACGTGAGGTGGAAATTGCAAAGGGAGAATTGGAGAACGCTTATGGAAAACTGGAGGAGGAAAAACGCAGGATAAAAGAAATGCAGGAAAAAATTGAGGAAGAAAGAAAATATCTGGATGCGGAAAAAGAGGAAATTGGAATTGAAAAAGCTAGGTTAGGCAAGTTGGAATCTGAGCTGAAGAAAAGGGAGGAAGAGTTGAAGGAGAAGGAGATAAAGGTTGAAAAAGAGAGGAGCAAGTGGGAAGAAAGAGAAAAAGAACTGGACACAAGGGAAAGAAAAATTGAGGAGATGGAAAAAGAGGTAGGGAGGGAAAAAAGAGAACTGGATTTGAAGATTAAGGCATTTGAAAGCGAAGCAGAAGAAGTGACGCAGAAAATGAGGGGACTTGAAGAGCGAGAGAGAAATCTGAAAAATCTAGAAAGTAAGATTGGAATGGAGAAAGATGAAGTTAATCGTGTCTGGAGAAACATAGAACGGGAAACTGCACGGCTTGAAGCAGAAGATAGAAGATTGAGAGAACTTTCTGAACGTTTAGACAAGGATAAAAGTGAAATAGAGAAATTGAAACGAGAGCTTGAGATGAAGGATGCGGACATAAGCGCAAAATTGAAAGCTATTTCATCAAAGGAAAACGAAATTAAGGGGCTTGAAAGAAGATATGCCGAAGAAATGGAAAAGTTAACAGCAAAGACCTCAATGCTTGATGCTCTCCAGATTGAGTTGAAACGGAAGGAGGAGGAGTTGCACAGGAAAGAACTGCAGTTGGACAGAGAAGCTGAGAATGTAGTTAGCGCCCTCAACGAGATAGAAGCAAAAAAGAAAGAACTGGCTAAAGAAGCAGAAAAAATTCACGAAAAAGAACTCGAACTCCAGGAAATTGAAAATCAACTGGCATCAGAAAGAAAGAAGTATAACGAGCTTCTCCAACGTGAAAAAATTCTTGAGGAGGAATTTGAGAAAAAAGAGGCAGAGCTTGATGAGATAAAACAGGCAGCTATTGCTCTGATGAAGTATGCAAAAACAATGGAACAGCGGAGAAATGAGGAAATTCTCACAAAAATACGGGAGGAAAAAGAACTTCTAGCCAAAGAAAAGGAAGAACTTGAAAATGACTTGCGGAAACGGGCTAAGGAGCTAGAAGCAAGGGAAAACCAGATTAGAAATCTGGAGAGAGAACTTGATGTGAAAAGAAAAGAGGTGGCGGAAAAAGATGAGAAGCTTGAGGAACTACGAGCAAAAGTGCTCTCTGAAAAGGCGGAGCTGGCTGAGGTATGGAAGAGGTTGCAGGAGGAGATGCAGAAACTTGCTGATGCAGATGCAGAGATTAAGAAGAGAGTTGACGAAGCCCTAAGAAAGGAGAAAAATGAACTGGCTAAGAAGGAGAGGGAGCTCACAAAGAAGGAGGAAGAACTTGCAGAAAAAGAGGAGCAACTGGAAAAGGAGATAAAGAAAAAAATAGCGGAGGAAATGGAGAGTTTGAAGGAACGGGAAAAACAGATTGAGCTTCTTGAAATGAAGTTGAAGAAGCAGGAAAAGGAGGGAATGGCTTCTGTTGAAGCGATGCTACGGTCTGAACGAGAAAAAATTGCGAAGCGGGAAAAGGAACTGGAGGAAGCGAGTGCTCAATTGACTAACAGGGAAAAGGAACTTGAAAAAATTGAAAAGGAGATTAAACAGCGGGAAAAGCAGATTGCAAAGCGAGAGGCAGAAGTAGAGGCAATGATAGAAGATGTGAAGAGAAAAGAGAAGATGCTAGAAGAAAGGAGAGAATATGTGGAGAAGATGAAAAAGAGCATCGAGGAATTGCTTAAGTAGGACAGGGGAGATGGTGGAAACATGAAAGTCACTGTAAAATATTTTGCGGGGTTGCGAGATATTGCTGGAAAGGAAAACGAAAAAATTGAAGTAAAGGAAAAAATAAGGATTAGAGAACTTCTGGGTATAATTTACAAAAAGTACCCTGACATGAAACAGGCGGAGATAATTGTGGCTAAAAATAGAGCTTATGCTGATGAGAATGAGGTAGTAGAAGAGGGTGACGAAATTGCCCTTCTACCTCCAGTCAGTGGTGGTTGAATGGCAATTGTCAAGGTGAGTATCGGTAGAAAAAAATTTTCTCTGGAAAGGATTTTATCAAATGTGCCAGAAACAAGTGGTGCTTGTGTTGTATTCATTGGGGTGGTCAGGGGAAGAGACGACGGAAAAAAGGTGGACAAACTGGAGTACACTGCCTACGACAAAATGGCACGAAAGGAATTAAAGGAAATTTGCAATGCAGTCGCCAAAGAACAAAAAGTTGACGCGATCTATATCCATCACAGAATTGGAACCCTTAAACCAGGTGAACCTACACTCTATATAGTTGTCTTTGCTCCACATAGAAGTGAAGGGTTCGCAGCCTGCAGAGATGTGCTGGAATTAGTGAAACAGAAAGTTCCCATATGGAAAAAAGAGTTTGTTGAGGGCAAAAGCAAGTGGAAGTAATGCCTAAAATCGATAGGAAAGGTTAAATTCAGTGAGAGTATATCTGATGGTGCGGGAAACAGGTGGAAATATGGCGAAGCTCCTATTAACTGTAGTGTCAGTTTTTATTGCGAAACAGCATCAGGAAGATAAGGAGAATGAGAAAGCTGCAGAAGCAAAGGAGATGATGGAAAAATTGGAGGCTCAGGTAAACTCTGTCAGAGAAAAAGGGATAAAAAATATTGAAAAAATCGAAAAAATTTATTCCACAATCATTAAACTGTATGAGAAAGGTTCCTATGAAAAGGTGATGTCCGAGGGAAAAAAGCTTCTTAGCGTGGTGGAAAAACTTACCAGCAAAGAAGAAAAAGAAGAAAAGAAAGATAGAGAAATGCTGGAAAAAATTGCAAAGGAAAAGCTAGAAGAATGCAGAAAGAAATGGGAGGAAATTAAAGAGAGAGGGGTGAAAACCCATCCCAAGGTTGAGGAAATGCTCTCTGAGATTGAGAACAATATAAGTTTCGAGAAGTATGCAGAAGCAGAGCGGCTTGCTGATAAACTTCTAAAGATAGAAAGTATTCTAATGGAAGAGTATGAGAAGGCCGTGAATTTCGTAAATGAAATTTCAAAGTTACTTGAAGAACAGGAAGTGTTGAGAACAGTATTTGATGGGGAAATGGCTGGTGTAAAATCGCTTATTGCAGAGGGAAATTACAGGGATGCAGTTAAACGGTGCACAGAAATCATAGACAGAGTCAGGGCTGCAAAGTATTACCTCACTGCTGTTGAAAGTGAAGAGAAAAAAATAGAAGCAACAGCAGAACTTTATTATGAGAGAAGGGAAGAAGTGCCATACTTAGATGCGAGAAAAAACATCGCAATCCTTACTGAGAGCGGTAGATATGAGGAGGCACTTGCACTCGCATCTGCATATTCATTCATGCTCCAGTCCTACCTTACCGAGGGAAGCCAGGCACTCGTAGAATTTGACAACCTTTTCGGAAATAGTGAAAACTATGTCCAAAGTGCAGCCGTTTATTACAAAACCCAGGTTGCATATGTACAGGAAAAAATGGAGGAGGGAAAGAAATTTGATATAAATACAAGTGATGCAGAAAACTTACTAGTTGATGCCGAGAAGTTCTGGGAAGAGCGAAAGTACGGTGAAGCTCTGGATAACATTTTGCTTGCAAAGAGCTACATTTACAGCGCTACGGAAAACAAACTGAATAGCATAATCTCAAATGTAGAATCATTTTTATCTAGCGAAACTGCAATCCCTCAAGAAGTCGTGGAAAAATTCAGGGCAAGAGTCGAAGAGGCAAAGAAACTCGTAGAAAGGAAAAAGTATAGTGAAGCGAATGCAATTCTCACAGAGATTAAGGACAATTTTGTGAAGATTAGGGACGAGGTTCTTACTTCAATGAAGACTGTACTTGAAAAGAAAATTGAAGATGCTGAAAAGTATGGGATAGAAGTGCCTGGAGTGAAACGCTTAGTGTCCATTGCAGAGAAAGAGATTGCAAAGGAAAATTTTGCAACAGCGGTTTCACATTACAAAAATGCAATCGATGGAATTAATGCTGTGGTGATTGTAGAAGTTGAGAAGAAACTAGCAGATGCCGAAAAACTTGCTGCTTACCTCAGCGAGTTGCCAGAAAGCAAATTCGTTGCAAAATTAGAAGACATCAAACGCAGAAAAGATTCAAGCGACGCTTTTGAGTTACTCCACGAAACTCTGGACCTCGAAAAGGTCTTTGCTGAGGACATGAACATTGTTATAGAAAAAAAACTTAGCTCGTTTAGTCGGTTGGTAAACTTCAAGGCAATGCTCAATTTGGAGTTTCAGATTCCAAAAATAAACTGCACAGGGTATTCCGATGCAGAGGACTGTATCAAGGAGATTGAGCATTTCCTCAAAGATACGAACGAAAAGTTGCGAATGGCATTTGAGAAAATAGTAGAAGAAGGAAACAGAAAAATCGACATGGCAATACCTGAGATGGACCTATCAGTTGAAAAAGAACAGTTCAAAGAGGTAATGAAAGCAATTAGTGACTCAAAATGGGAACAGGCAATGGAGTATTATAATCAGTTCAGCAAGAATCTGGAAAAGAGTGTTATTGATTTTGTCAAAAAGAGAGTGCGAGAAAATCTGCGCCCGATAAACACAGCTGCCCAGGAGATGGGCTTAAGGGGATTGTCATCTAAGGAAATTGGAGCCCTAATAAAGAATGTTACACTTGAAAATGCAAAGGAAATTTACACATCTATAACTGAAATTGAGGGAAATATTGAAAAAGAAATAATCACGCTCTTAAACGAGAAACTTTCTAAAATTAATGCAAGTGTGGAGATTGCAGAAAGTATTGGATTTAATGTGGGGGAGATAAAGAGCCAGATTGAGTGGGTGAAGGGTGCGATTCAGGAAAAAAAATACGGTGAGGCAAATCTTAAAATTGAAGAGATAAAAAAGGTGATGGCTACCTCACTCACGGACTTTGTGAGCAAAGAACTTGCTAACTTGAAAAATCTGATCAACTCTGCAATCGATAAAAAAATAGATGTAGGAGAAGTGCAAACATATGTAAATGATGCTGAGAGTTTACTGCGACGAAACAATGTGGTAAAAGCCCATGAAAAAATTGTCTTTGCAAATAACCTAATCATTAAAGTAGTATTTGCAGACGCATCAGTCAAGATGGAGAACACACTGCATAAGTGCATTGCTACGATGAAAACACTAGGAATGGAGTGTAAGGATGTTGAGGAAGAAATCAATGTTCTAGATTCACTCAAGTCCGAAGGAAAATCTTTTGAAATAGTGGAAACGCTCTATAAGTTGATTGAGGAGGTGACCGACCGCCTGGCATCTCAGTGGTTGAATTTGTACAAAGTCACAGAGGCACGTGTCCTTTCTATGGAAAGATTTGGACTTGGGTATGGCTACAGGGAAAGATTGGAAAATGCAAGGATGCTCGCTAGCACAAACAGAATGTATGAAGCTTTGATAGAAATCGTAAACATGCTGGCTGAAACAGATGAACGCACACGTGAAGAGGCACACAAGATATTAGAAAAACTCTCTTTCCTATCAGAAACAGGTGGCAAATACGGAATTGATGTGACATTTGACGCTACAGCATTAGAAAATATAAAAAGACTCATCGAAGGAAAAAGGTATTTCGAAGCAATAGAATCTTCCTATCCTGTTTACAGAAATTACGTGAGAATTTTTGAAAAATATCTTTCAGATATGCTAACTGGAATCCATGAAGGGTTAAAAACGCTCAGGAGTTTCAATATAGATACCACGCCTTATGCTGAGCGAGTAGACATATACCAGAGTTACATGAGTGCTAATGACTGGAAAAATGGCCTTGAATATGGTACAGAACTTCGCAACGATATCCAGAATGCAATAAAGAAGGAAGTTGAAGAGCTTATTGAAGAAACCAATGAGAAACTTAAAGTGCTAGAGAAACAGGGCGAAGATATTTCCAAAATAAGGTTTATGGTTGATGTTGCATCTGAAAAGTTAAAACAGGGAGACATACAGAAAGCAATGAGTGCAACACTCTCTGCGAGGGAAGGCACTGAAAAAGCGCTTGGTGAAAAAGTTGGGACTTTAATAGAATACTGGGAGAAAATAATCTCTGCACTTGAGAAGTATAATCCTCAACCAGACCTCATAGAAAAACTTGCAACACTCAGAGAAAGAGCGAGAGTGAATCTTGTTTCTGCACTCGAAACCGACCTGGAATTGCGAAAGATACTGAAAGAGAAAATGGTTGCAAAAAATCGCGAAAATGAAAAGATACTGGAGAACGCAAAAAAGGAGTTTGTCAATCTCAAGATGGACTGGGGAAAGATGGAAAACCACCTAAGAATGTTATCTGCCAAGGAAAATTTTGAGGTAATAGATATACAAAACATTATGACATTTGGTGAAAATTTGAATCAGGAATTGAAGATAAAACTTGCAAAAACAATAGTGGAATTTGAAAGTCAATTGTCGTTGATTGGAGATGCTAGAAAAAGGGAAGAGATCAAAGACACAATTACAAAATCAAAGGAAATTCTCAATGCAGGAAGAATAGAGGAGGCAAATAAAGAACTAGGGAAAATCGCGACAGATGTGAGAAATGTTATCGAGGAAAACATAGATGCTAAGACGAGTGATGCAGTTAAAATCATCGCTGCATTGAAAGCCCTAGGTCTAAATTTCCATATTTATGAAAATCGCTACTTAGATGCAAAAGAGCATTTAACAAGGGAAGAGTATTCAAGAGTAATAGAAATTCTCGACAATGTTATTGAGCAAGGAAACAAGGAAATCCAAGAGCACATGATGACAATAGAAAAAGAAATTACTGATGCTATTGAGATAATGAAAAAGCTAGAAATAGACCCAACTGAAATAAATCAAAAACATGAGGTCATAAAGGAAAATGCCGCCAATAGAGATTTTGAGACAGTAGCAAAAGTCCACCAAGAATTGAAAGCGAAAATTACGAAAACGATGGAAGAAAATCTTCTTTCTGCAATCAACCAGTGTGACTTACTAATTGAGTTTGCAGTCGGTATTGGAATTGATGTCTCCCATCCAAAGGAGTTGTTGAATAAAGGTAAAATCAGGTTTGCTTCTAAAATGTATGTCCAGGCAAAGAACCTGATAACAAAAGCACTCTCTACTACAGAGGATACAGTGAGAAGATACATAGCAAATGAGATCAACATGATTGCACCCCAGATTGAGATGCTTGCACTATTGGGAATTCCTGCTGAAGAGCATCGAAACATGCTCGAGGAAGCGAAACGAAAGCTGGATGTGAAAGATTACATGGGTGCTCAATCAATTTCTGTGAAACTTAAAAAGCAAGTGGAAGATATTCTTGAAGAGAACAGTTCTAAGTTACTGGGTGAGATCAGAGCGTGTATCGAAAAAGGCACCCAGATCGGTGCTGACACAACTCTATTTGAAAGAATGTATCTTACCGCTCAGGCATTCATTAATGGAAGAAACTATGAAGGACTTGTGAGTCTTGCCAAGGATGCAAAAAATAAATTTATTGAAGTTGCAAACGAAGTTTTCAAAACCCACATTGAAACATTCGGAAGATGGTTAGACATCCTTGCCCTTCATGGAATAAGCAACGATAACTATGTTGAAATAAAAAACATGGCTATGAATACATTTGAAGCTGGAAATACTACAGAAGCAGCAAAAATCATAAAAAATGCTCTGAACGATATGGAGATTACTGTAAGAGATAATATCCTTAAAACAAAGGAAGATATTGACGCAAAAACTCATTTCCTCAAAAGATATGGTGTTCAGGTGTCGCCTATCGAAGTTGCTGTAAAAAATATTATTGGTGATATCGAAAAGAGAGATTACATTGAGGCAAGAAATCACATTGAACAGGCAAACAAGGCCATCTCTCAGGTTGCAGAGACCAAGGCCAGAGAATTACTCTCTTCGCTGAAAGAATACACTGAGAGATTAAAAAAGTCAGGTGTTCCCGTGATTGATAGAAGCAGTGAAATCCAGATACTCATAACCGCTGGAAAGCATTTCGAGGCCATCACGAGATTTGAGGAAATTCTTACAGAAGTAAACAATAATTACTCCAAACACATTCTTGAAGTGGTTGAAGAAACTGAGAGTTACATAAACACTTCAGGAAAACTTCTTGCTTCAACCGAAAATTTTATTGATACTTTAAATCAGGTTAGGTATCTAGTTAACACAAATGCCTATGACGATGCCCACAAAATAGCCATTCAAGTGAGACAGCATGTCACATCCCAGATAGAAGGAAAGATTAACGGAACAATCAACGAAGGACTTGGATATATAGAGAGATTCAAGACACTTGGTCCAGAAATACTATCGGCAGCTATTGTATTGAACAATGCCTCTCTCTCCCTTTCTCAGAAAAAATACAATGAAGCATACAATCTTGCTTTAGAAGCAATAAATAAAATAATGACTAGTGTGCGCGAATATACAACACATGAGATAGAGGACTACAAGAGCTTTATTGCTGACTGCGAACGGATTGGAATCGATGTGACCAAGTTTAGAGAAGGTGTTGTGCGTGCGGAGAGATTGTTGAAAGATAACAGGGTTGTGGAAACGTATTACACGATAAAAGAAACAAAGAAACTTGGCGACGAAAGCATGTCTACATATCTTGCCTCAAGAGTAAATGACACAATCGCAAAAATAGATGAGGCAGAACGCTTAGGTGTAGATACGGTAAAAGTTATCCAGTTGAAAAATAGGGTAGTTGCCGTACAGAAATCACCCAATGTACTAGATGCTCTTAGGGAGCTAAAAAATATAGAGCAGGACACAACAAACGCTGCTGAGGAAAAAGTTAAAGAGGTTTATGAAGGGATTAATGAAATCTACTCTTACTTCACGAATGTAGGACTTGAGCTTTCTGAAGCTAGAAGATTACTTACAACAGGTTCACAGAATATTGCTTCAAAGAATCTCGTAGAAGCGATGGCTGTCCTGATTGAGTGCGAAAGTTTAGTAGTTGAGAGCGTTGAAAAACACATTAATTCAGAACTTGCAAAATGGCAGAAATTCCTTGTATTTTTGATGAAAGTTATACCGGAATTCTCTTCACTGGTAGAGCAAATCAAAAAAGTTCAGGACCTTCTTGTCGTAAAGGAGTACAAAAAGGCACATGCTACCCTAAATGAGCTGAGCAACGCAATTCTGAAAAATGTAAATGAGAAACTCCTACCAGCAATCGATGCAAAGCTGAGAGATGTAGGAGATGTGAGAAAAATCGGAGTTGACACCGCAAAAGTGGAGGTCATGATGAGAGACGCAAGGGATGCTTTCAGCGCAGGGGAATATCTCAAAGGAAAGGACATATTTGAAAATGCTTCCATCCAATTTGATTCTCTTCTTGCTGCTCACTCTAACAATGAGATTGAAATTCTTTCCAAGAATCTAGAAGTTGCACGAATGCTAGGAATGGACACAACTCAGTATACTTCCATCTTGCCGCAGCTCAAAAGTATGATAAGTAGTGGGAGGTATAAAGAGGCTTTGTTCCAGATTTCCTCACTTCAGAATGAACTTTATGGAAAGTTGAAATCTGTGATTGAGAAGAACATTGCAAAATGCATCGAAGAAATAGAAGCAGCTTCAGAGTTGAACATAGATTTCAGTGAAGTCAATGCCCTACTAGAATCCGCAGCAATGAAGATGAAGTATATGGATATGATGTCTGCATATCAGATGGTCACAAAAGCGAAGGAACTTATTCCCCAAATTGTAAGAAGCCAGATTGCAAAAGAGATTGAAATGCAGCTTGAGAGAGGTAGTCGGTTACGAGAAAGAGGCATTGATATTTCTAAACATGAACATCTTCTCCATAAAGCAAAGGACAGATTAGACGCTGGGAAATACTCTGAAGCTAAATTCCTAGTGGTAAGATATATGAATAGTATTCTTCCAGTTCTAGAAGAAAACTTTGACAAGAGCATTGACTACTTAAGGGCGACAATAAATACTGCAAAAGAGATAGGAATAAAGGTGGAAGGAGAAGATGTGCTCTGGACTGAGATAAAGAGCCACATCGCTTCTGGTGATTATATAGGCGCCAATGAGCTCATAGAAGTTTACCAGAGTAATCTTATCGAGCGAATTGAGAATACTATAAAAGCAGAATTGCAAAAATTCTCGACCCTTCTTGAAATTGCCACTGCCTACAAATGTCCCGTGAGTACCATTTCTGAAGCATATGCACGCATTCAGATGGAATTTCAGAATAAGAAGTATGTGAATACGCTCAAGCAATCAAAGGAAAACATTGAATATCTTGAAGAGATATTGAAAGAGCGCGCTAGTATCGAATTTAAAAATTTAGAAGGAGAAATCAAGGAATATGCAAGCCACAATGTGGATACAAGTGTTGCAGAAAAAGTTCTGGAAGAGGCAAAAAAACGGCTTGCTGAAAAGAACTACTCGCTTGCATTTGAATCCATAACCCATGCTAGACATAACCTAGAGCAGAATGCAATTGAATTTGAAAAGAAAATTATAGATGATGTCCAGCGTCTTGTAGAGAACGCTGCAGAAATGAGAATAAACATTGACCAAGGGATTGTAATTTTCAACAATGGGAGAGAACTTTACAACACTGGGAAACTCCTTGAAGCTCTGAATCCACTCGTCACAGCCCGTGAGAAGATAACCCAGACGATAAAAACTGAACTTCGTAGTAGAATCGAAACAATGCAATCCACACTTGAACTTGGAAGAGAGATGAAAATTGATATATCTGAGATTGAAAGAAATCTCCAGAGCGCACAGAAGTCACTCCTGATAAACAGCTTTGATGAAACACACAAGTTTATAACTGCAGCCACCTCAAAATTCGTCACAATTGCCACTGCAACCCTTGGCACAGAGATTTCAAAGGTAGAGGCAATAATCAATGTTGGTGAGGCCATAGGATGTAATCTATCCCTCAACAGAAAAGAGATATTGAAAGCGAAAGAAATGGTGGTAAATAAAGAATTCGCAGGTGCGAAAAACCACATTGATGACCTCTCTGCAAAAACAAAGAAAACTGTTTCAGCTAGGGTATTGGAAGAAATTAACGGTGCTAGGGCAATCTTGAATCTAGCTAAGCGGTTTGGCTTAGAGGTGGGAAAGCAGGAGGAAGTGCTCAAAAGTGCTGAAGACCTTGTAAGAAAAGAGAGGTACCAGGAGGCATATAATCATGCAATTGAAACAAAGGCATATCTTGTGAATAGCGTGGTCAAATTCCTTAACGCTGAGATATCTACAGTAAATGGACTTCTGAATGTCTCTGTTTCAATTGGGGTCCCTGAGCTTTCTCGTGCAAGAGAAAACATAGATGAGGGTTTGAGGAAACTTCATGAAATGGACTTTGAAGGTGCGTACGCTAAACTCGATGCTGCGCGAACTCACATTATCACGAACGCAACAGAATACCTGAATGCACTTCTGAAAGATGCTGAAAACATTCTAGCAGATGCAAAGGCAATTGAAGCGGTTGTGAGTGAGGAACTCTATGCCGAAATTGAGACCGCAAAGACGCACATAAATCAACAGCGTTTTAGAGAGGCAAGGGATATTGCTCTTGGTGTTTATGAAAAAGGTTTGAACATTGCAAGAGAGAAATTACAAGAGAGGATTAACACGCTTAATTCGCTACTAGAACTAACAAAGAACTTTGGGATTCCAGTTGAAACTGCTCCTGAAACGATGAAAACGATTGCAGAACTTACATCTACAAAAAACTTCAAAGGTGCAAACAAGAAATGTCTTGAATTGACGAAGAAGGTAAGCGATTTACTCCAGAACTATTGTGAAACCCAGATTCTCAACACCGCAAAGCTAGTGGACCTTGGAGAATCGATTGGAATTAAGATGCTAGAGTTAAAACGCTCAGTTGAAGGCACATGGGGACTTCTGAGAAACAAGCAATACCTTGAGGTTGTGAAGCTCACAAATGATGTACAGTCAAAGATTCATGGAATGCTTGACAGATTTGTGACGGACGAAGTCCAGAGAATCCAGAACGATATAAAGTACGCAGAAAGCATCGGTGCAAATGCTGCCAAAGTGAAAGAATTACTAGAGAGTGCACAAATAAAACATAGAGAAAAGGATTATACAGCTGCCCACCGTACCCTGCAAGACACGGAGGCAGCACTTGGAAAGGTACTTGTCCGTCATATCAGTGATTCAATGAGTGTTGCACGGCTCACATACGATATTGGTTTGAGAATTGGTGTAGATCTAGCAGACATCAACGAAAAGTTCAAGGAGATTGAGAATCTTACGAATGAGAAGAAGTTCAAGGATGCATATTTCACGGTTGTGGAAACAAGAAAGAATATAATCTTAAGAATTGAGAATTATATGAATGATGCCTTAAACGAAGTAAATCAGAAGATTGATACTGCAAGTGAACTGGGAGTGGACGTGACCAATGCTAGGGCGATGTTTGAAATTGCGAAGAACACAATCCGTGGAAAGGACTATCTAGAGGCGAAGAAGATTCTAGGAAAGATAGAGGAAAATGTGGATACACTTTGCAGAAATAACCTACTCGAGGAATATGATAGAATAATGAAAGCAGTCGAGGAATTTAGGGCAAAAAATGTGGATGTAAGCGATGTCGTTTCTGGGCTTGAGAGAGTTAAGTCCAGAATAGACAAAAAGCTGTATGTAGAGGCTAAGCTTGCTCTTGAAACCGTAAGAGCAAAGATGAGAACTATAGAACGCATTGTGAAACTTGGGGTCTGAATTTGAATTGAAAGATTATATATAGTAGGATGCTTTTTTCGTTCATATGTTCCCTGTAATACCGGCAAGCGTGCTTCTGATAATTCTGATACTCATTGTAATATTTGCAATCTACAAGATAATAAAATTCATAATAACGCTAATTATTATTGCTGCAGTATTCCTCCTGCTCTGGTACTTTGGTTTTCTCTCGTATCTTGGAATCTAGATGGATTTTCCTACCTTCTTTCTCTCCGTAATCAATCTGTCCTTTTCTTTCTTAGCTCGTTTTTCGAGTTCACGCATGCAAGTATCTATGCACTCAAGAATGTCCCAACTGGAATGCCTGGCGTAAAACACGCCTCTAGGCGTTGTCAATCTCGCTGCAGTAGTATAATGCTTCACTTCCCCTGTTTTGTGTATCACGCTGACATGTACATTCAACATCCTTGGAGTAATAAATCTCCCTATTCTCTTTAGACCTTTACTCACAATATGGTCAAATGCATCCATTGTGTCGTGGTCTTCCTCGAGCCCAGTAATTTGTACATATGTGCTTGGCCTAGAAATCGAACTTGCAACATATTCCACTACATCCGCAGCAGTAAGGATTCCGACTGGCTTTGAATTTTCTGTGACAAGTACACTTGAAATCCTGTTCTTTTTCATGAGCTGAATTGCCTCTCTGAGATTACTTTCTGGGTCTACCGTAATTGGTGGATTCATTATACTTTTTACTTCTATTGTAGTTGCTGGTGCCTGTTTTAACCAGTCCCTTTTTCCCTTCTGCCTATCCCTACTAAGGGCACTGGCGATGTCTTTCAACCCGATTACACCCACTGCTTTTCCCTTTTTATCCACCACGGGAATATTTGTCTCGTCTAAGCTCTTTATTAGTTGTCTTGCTCTATCCAGTGTATCACTTTCTGAAATACAAATTGGCTCTTGGGACATAATATTTGAAACCGGAAGTTCAGCGTAATTTTTCATTTCAGACACCGCAGCCACAAGGTCTCTTCTGGACACAATTCCCTTTAGGGTATTGCCCTCTACCACAAGAATGGCTCTGTGCCCTGTGGTATGCATCATCTCTGCCACTTCCTCGATACTAGCATCTGGAGAAACCTTAGGTGCGGGCAGCATTATAGATTCTACCTTGGTCGTCATGGGCCACTGGCGTCTCTTTATGAATTCCTCATAGGTAACCACTCCTACTGGCTTACTCTTTCTCATCACGGGCAACACATGAACGTTGTATTTTTTCATGGTACCCAGTGCGGCTTCAAGCGTAGCATCTTTCTCAACTGTAATCACCTTCGTGGTCATTATATCCTTTGCTTTCAGAACTTCTTTTGACTTCTGCGGCATAGTAATCTCCAATGTGGTGGAACAACTCAGGTAATTAAAAACTTTCGTTTTGGTTACCTTGAGTTAGGAACAGTGTTCCAACACATGCAGTGCATTTAAATACCCCTACACTGTTATGGGTGTGGGATGAGAAAATATGAGAGGCATGCTTCCAAAAGAAATAAGAAACTTTTTTCGCCAGAACTCAGGAAGGTCTTTGCTAATAAAGGGAGCACCCGGGAGCGGTAAGACTACACTGGCTCTTCAAATCCTTGAGGAAACTGTTGATATCAACAGAGGTTTTTACATTTCGACGAGAGTTTCTGACGAAGCAATCTTTTCCCAGTTTAAGTGGCTGAAGGAAAAGGAGTGGAGGGACCGACTGATTGATATCACAAAGGACTTTCTAAGAGAGATTGTTCCAGAGAAGCGTGAGATCCCAGAGAAAAAAGTAGTCAAGGCAAAAGAGATTCTCAGCACGCTAACTGGAGAAACCGAGAAAAGGGGAGTAGAATATCGAACTAAACTTTTGAGTTTGATTCAGGAAGTAGAGGTGCCAGAAATCGAAAATCTATATGATCGCATTCAATCACATCTTCCAAGTAGATGTATGGTCGTGATAGATAGCATTGATGGGCTGGGTGAGAAGTATGGAATTCCGTATCTGAAAATTGTTGAAGCCCTGCAGAAGGACCTTGTAGAGCAAACAGATGTGAACCTCGTGGTCGTTGTTGAAAGCGAAGGTCAGACCCCAATAGATTATCTGGTTGACGGGATTATCTCCCTAGGGATGGAGAGATATGGAATGTCACAAATAAGAGAAATGAGTGTGCAGAAGATGCGTGGCGTAAAAATCGAGAAGCCATACTATCTTTTTACACTTCTAGATGGGAGATTCCATACTCTAGAAGAAGGCGATAAAAAAGAAAAAGCTCATAAATGGACACCAATTATGCACACAGTTGAGAAATATTCTACAGGGATGAAAGAAGTGGACCATTTCATCGATGAGATACTTCCAGGTGAAATAATTTTCATTGAAGGAGAACCCACAGTTCCTGAGACCAGCATGGTTCCGTTTATCCTCTCACCTGTTGCTAATTTCCTTTCTCAAGGACATGGGGTTATGCTCATACCTCCCGTATCAATGACATTGAAACACTTATCACCAGTAATCCAGGCCGCTAACGAGAATGTTTCAAATCTAAGAGTTTTTCTCAAAGTTCATGAAAGTTCCTCAGAAAAACATGTTGTTAGGTTACCTTACAAAAACAGTATGGAGGACTATCAGATTTGGCTCGAAAATTATAATGAACTTCTTAAACAATCAAAGAAGCCATTTCTTCTTGCAGTTGGTCTTGATACACAAGAATCCGCTTATAGAAAGGAGGAGCTGATGGAGGTACTGATGCAAGTGGTAGAGCACGCGAGGACCAAACACGACATACTATTGCTTGCTACCAAACTGAAGGGGGCATTGAACACACCTGCATCTGCAATCTGCAAAACTCATCTGCGACTCCAAGAACGTAATGGCCTCGCATTCCTTACAGGCCAAAAGAAGAGAACTGGTACATACTGGGTCCGAAGAGTTCCAAGAGAATATGTTGATGATATAGAGTTACTCCCAATCCTTTGAGTTCGCTGGTAAAAATTTTATATTCAGATAACTTTGGAGTTCTAATGCTCATTATGAGACAGTTCAAAAACAGTGATGTAGATAGAATCCAGGAGATTGCATTAAACTCGCTCAGGGAAATTTATGACCCTTCTCTCTATTACTCAATTGCGGCCAGTTGGCCAGAAGGGTTCATTGTGGTTGAAAATAATGGTTTTGTAATTGGTTTTATAGCAGGTACAATTGTATCGCCAGAAGAAACGAGGGTTTTGATGTTTGCGGTCTCAGAAGGATATCGAGATAGAGGTATAGGCACGATGCTGTTTACTGAGTTTATCCGAAGATCAGCAATGATTGGTGCTAGAAGAATTTCACTAGAGGTGCGTGTTTCAAACAGGAGAGCAATCGATTTCTACACTAGATTTTCTTTCGTAATCGTGGGTTTACTACCAGTTTACTATTCCGATGGAGAGGATGGCTACAAAATGATTAAGGTTCTCTGACAAATCTGTTGTTTATCCATTCTACCAATGGAAGCGCAGCACCAAGATACATCAACAAGCCAGCACATATGAACCCGCCAAGAAAGACCCTCATGAATTCATCAATATGGGTAACGAAATCTGTGAAGACAAAACCGTAGGCAATCCCATTGACTGAGATAAACAATGTGAAAAATACAAGTATCAGACCATACATGCCCACACCTAATGTTTTTACTCCTAAATGCCCCTGTTGCCTTCTTGTGAAGTACCCGTAGAGAGTGACTGAGACAAATAAAAGCAATCCTGGCACGAAGAAAGAAATTAAAATGGCTTTCAACACATCACTCGTTTCATTGAATACGGAAAACGAAAAATCCATCCCAATCATAAAGAAAATTGAGAAATAGACGGATAGAATAGCTCCCGCAAGTAGTGTTGGTACCAATAACTCCCTTATATTAAGGTGTTCTCTTCGAAACATCATGAATACAAACCATACAGAGAGGAGTAAACCTAAAAATGAAAACAGACCAACGTTCATCTGCTGATCAATAATCCGACTCTCTCTCGACATCTCAATCATTGAATTGTATTCTTCAACCCCCTTGTTTGAAAGTGCCTCTGCGTTAGTAAAATTTCCTACGAGAATTTCAGCGTATGCATTCTCCATATAACTTGAATTTAATTGGATTTCAGCACCTGTCGAATTAAGATATGCTTTTGAGAAAAAATACCGCTGCTTCAGCAAAAGATAGGCATAAACTGCCCTATTTTCCTGGCTCTGATCGAGGCATTCGAAAAGTATCCTACCCTGAGCTGATGAAGGAATTTTCAACCCTAGGAGATTTGAAATTGTTGGACATATATCTATCTGGTCAATCTCTCCACGCACCTTTCTTATCCCCTTCCCATAAAACACTGCAAAGGATTTCCTAGAAGATGCCTCCTCACCACCATGCCCTCCAACATCCCTATGCCCATGGTCAGATGTAACAATCAACGTTGTAGTGTTCCAATCGAGCATCCCAGCAATCTCTTTTATGTAACTATCAATCTCCCTAGCACGCGAGAGATATCCCTCTGATGCACCCCCATACAAATGACCCGCAACATCAACACTTAGAAAGTGAATAAGAGTCAAAGAGGGAGGGTTTCGTAAAATTCGCAACGCTGCATTTTTCACCTCGAGGTCAGCAGCAACGAAATCGCCAGTGCCCTCAATTTTTTCTCCACCAGTAATGTTGTCCCCCAACAGCAACCACCAATCCGGGCAACCTATCAGTGAATTTCCGACTCCCATCTCATAAGTTACTGAAAACAAATTCTCGGTACGGAGTGCGACATCACCCCAATTCAGAATCTTCCCTGTAACTTCTGGTCTTGCTCCTGTAAGTAATGCACTCCACCCAGGGTATGAGAGGGATGGAATGTTTGTCCAAGAAACAAGGTCGCTGCCATTCTCTCGAAGAGTATTTAGAAAGCTCATTTTGCAGGATATGTCGTATCTCAGTCCATCTACTACCACAAACACAACCTTTTCAGTAATTGGGCTTCCATGTTCCATAGTATCATTTTTATAGGACGACAGAGGCGATTTATATCCCTGGATGGAGAGCCCAGTCCAAACTGAAAGCAGAATGAAAAGACACCCAGTTGAAAACGCAACTATTGAAAGAAAAAGTGAGGTTTTTTTCATTTTTACCACTACTTTTCCTCTTTTTCATGCCACTCTTTAGGAGGTTCTTTGAACTTCGGTTTGGCATCAGTTCTCCATTCTTCTTTTTTCTTTTTTTCCTTTTCGTGCACTTCTGTTTCCCCGTCACCTTTCTTTGTCATGTAGAAAAAGTAGTAGGTAAGAAGTAAAACGACGATAATTATAATTATTATTCCAGCTACCAGCCACATATTCCCTTGAGTTGGTTCCTCCGGAACTTCCATTACGAAGCTAATCTCCGCTGTATCGTTCATAATTGCTGACTGTGTTTCTGGTGATGGTCTCAAATCCTGATAAACTACTTTTACAGTATACCAACCCTGGAATACATCTGAGTTCGTGCCGTTCACGCATGTAATTCGTTCCGAATACAATAAGAAAATTACATGACCAGTTGTATTTGTTTCACCCCTTGCAACCTCATTTTTCCCAGTAGAATCTATCACGATTACAGTGGCACCAGCAATTGGAGTTTCATTTTTGTTAGTAACACATACCGTAAGCCACCTGTAGATTCGCACACTTGCATTTTCTTGTACAATAATGTTCTGGGCTTCAAACTTGTCCTTATCAACTTCCCTAGAAGGATACCATCCATAAATCTCAATCGTTGCGCTGCCTGTCGCTTTTAGAAGCGGAATTGTGCTATTTACCAAGAGAACGGTAGAATTACCACCGAATGTGAGACCTTTGTCAAATGTGCAGTTTGACATCTGGAAGGAGAGCGCTTCCGTGAGCGTGCTGAGCTCTCCCTCATTTCCCCTTATCTTGGCATTCTTAAGAACGACTTCGGATGCATGCACCGTTAGATTGGTAGCATTATATCCCTCAATTACAAATTTGTTGAGATGAGAGATGGTCAATTTCGTCATTTTTGTAGAAAACAAACTTTTAGCTGTAAAGTTTCCGCAGTTATCGATTGTGGCTAAATCTATGTTAACATCGTCAAGGGATACATTTTGGACATTTTTCAGGACCATATTTGAAATTGATTTATCTGATAGAGTATTAGATGCAGTAAAAGTATCAATCGTAGATATCTCGAAATTGGTAATCTGGGAGTCCTCTGCATTGAATTGGAAACAAGTAGAGATATTAAAATCCCCAAATTCAGCTGACCTTAAAATTACTTGATTAACACGGTCTACATAAAGGCCATAAATCTGGGCATTTCTCACCGAGATTGTATCACAGGAGATAGAATAATTTCCGTAGAGCTGTAGCTTACCAGAATCATTTATCACAACTTTCGCATTTTCCTTTATAATTAAAGTAGCATTCTCTGAAACATTCAGCACACCGCCGTTTAGAATGAGAGTAGAGTTCCCTTCGAAAATCATGGTCACATTGTTTCTGAGGTCTAGTGAACCAGTTGTGTTGATCTGGAAAAATGCATTATCCTTCACATCTATCAAAAGATACGAATCATCATCCATTCGCGCAGAGATATTGTGGTTTATGTAAGCTCCCGCGGATTCTTCCAGAGACATGCTGAAGTTTATTGGAATTTTCGATTGGGAAGTATATAGTTCGTGGTCTTTAAATATAACCGTGCTCTGTGTCCCTATGCCATGTTCTGCAAGGGCAATTGGAGCTAATGCTACTATTATTATAAACCCCGCGATGAGGGGAACGGGAATAACTCTATCTTTTATCATTTTATCACACCTGCCCTGACTGCTTTGGCTGTAATAAAGGTTGCAATATATTAACCTTTTGATTTCAACAAAGATGCCTTCTGGCTCGCGTTTATTTGAAAGACAATTAACATCTAGTTTACTTTGACGCATAAGCTTCCTAAATCTTTTTATATCCTTCCATCTATCTCTTCATCATGGACAAGGCCCGCTGGTTAGCTCTTACTTTCATTCTTGTGATTACATTTGTGATGTTAGGAAACTACGATGTCGTGTGTGGAGAAGAAAATCTGAATGTATTTAACCGCTCTTCACTCTCAGTAGATGCTCATTACCCAGACGCATCCAATTTTGAGTTCGTAATTGTAAATAACAACACAATGAATTACTATATTGTGAACATATCTTCCAGTGTCACGGATGCCACCTTTTCATCATCCGAAAATCATTTCGTAGTAGAGCCAAAAAGCGTTAAAGAAGTAAAGGTGGAAATAAAGCCATATAAAAGAGTTTCAAAAAAGAACTTTAATATAACTTTTGAGATTAGGAACGCTGTAAATCTCAGCCAAGTTCAAATTTTTGAGTTTAATGTTGAGATAAATTATGTCGGCGTAGTTTCCACAGAAAAGGTGCTTGGAGTCCTTGAAAATTTTCTACCCTATCCATTTAACAATGTATATGGCGTTTTCATTCTAGATGTAATTCTGTGGAGTATCCTTATAATATTTCTCTACTATGTTACAGAAACTATCATCGCGCGGTTAGTAAAATATACCAAAACAGACCTGGACGACAGAATACTAGCAATAGTAAGAAAACCATTGCTTGTTTTCTTCGTGACCTATGCAATTGTATCGTCAACTGAAATTCTCGACATGCCTGATATATTCTACTTTTATCTTTACAATTTTTACTGGTCGGTGGTAATTTTACTTTTCGGTTACATGGCTTATCGGCTCTGGAAAGATGTGGTAATTTACTTCTTCAGTAAGGTAGCTCAAAAAACAGAAACTGAAATTGATGACATCCTCGTGCCTGTATTTGACAAAGTGGGAGGAACCGTAATCGTGGTCTTAATTCTGATCTATTTTGTAAACAAGGTATTCTCTGTAGATGTGACGCTACTTGTCGCTAGTATGGGTGTACTTGGTCTAATCATCGGTTTTGCAGCTCAGGATTCACTCTCCAACTTTTTCTCCGGTGTTCTTCTTCTACTGGACAGACCATTTGTTGAAGGAGACATTGTGATTCTTGGAGATAGTGATAAGTGGTATAGAGTAGAAAGGATCGGGCTGAGAAGCACAAGATTCTATTCAATATTTGAGGATGTTACTGTAGTAATTCCAAACAATAAACTTTCTTCTGAAAGAATAGTGAATGTGGTAGAGCCGGGAGAAACCCTAAGAGGTAGAGTAGATTTCTCTGTTTCATATGGTTCAGACCCAAAGAAAGTCCTTAAAGTAGCAGAAGAAGTAGCCCTTGCTCATCCAGATGTGCTCAAAGAGAAGGATAAGGCCCCTGTAGTAAGATTCAGAGATTTTGGAGATTCTTCTTTAAACTTTGCAATCTTTTTTGTAGTTAGAGATTACAATCTAAAATACAAAGTGGAATCTGAAATTCGCACGAATTTGTTTGAGAGATTCAAGAAAGAGGGAATAGAGATTCCATTCCCACAACTAGATGTCCACATAAAGGATGGAAAGGGTGGTTAAGTTGCTGAGAACACCGGTGCTTGTGGTAAATTATAAAATTTACGATGTGAGCTTCGGACAGAAAGCGCTCGAGTTGACTAAAGTATTGGAAAAAGTGTCTCTAGAGTATGGTGTTGAAATTGGAGCTGCTGTAACATTACCTGATATAAGGTTAATCGCTCCCCAGACAAAAATTCCTGTTTTAAGTCAACATGCAGATGCAATTGATTTTGGTAGCCATACTGGTTTCACACACCTTGAAAACCTGAAGGATGCTGGAGCGGTGGGTACTCTCATAAATCACTCTGAGCACAGATTGAAGCTTGCAGATATAGAATTTCTAGTCGAAAAATGCAGGAAGCTTGGCTTAATCTCGATTGTATGCACAAACAATGTAGCAACTAGTTGTGCTGCAGCTGCCCTTGAGCCCGACTTTGTGGCTGTTGAACCACCTGAACTGATTGGGGGAGATATTGCGGTCTCTACAGCTAAACCAGAGGTGATTTCAGGCACTGTAGATAAAGTGAAACGAGTTTCCAGCAAAGTGAAGGTGCTCTGCGGAGCTGGCGTGAAAACAGGGAAGGATGTGGCAAAAGCAATTGAACTCGGTTCTGAGGGCATTCTCCTAGCAAGTGGAATAGTGAAAGCAAAGGATTGGGAGAAAGCGACTAGAGACATCGTATCTGGAATGTTAAGATGAAACTGAAGGATTTCGATTTTGAGCTTCCAAAAGAACTCATCGCACAGGAGCCCGTAGAACCGAGGGATAGTGCAAGGTTGCTCTGTGTCTGGAAAAAATCAGGTAAGATTGAACACAGGATTTTTCGCGACCTGGTAGAATATTTCGAAAGCGGGGATGTGCTAGTTCTCAACGACACAAAAGTGATCCCTGCAACAGTTACAGCAATGAAAAGCACTGGTGGTAAAGTAAAACTTCTTTTTCTGAGAAAGGTTAGAGAGGATGCATGGGAAGTGCTTGCATCTGGAAAACTCAAAGGCGAACAGTTCGTGCTGAGTGCTGGTGAACGTAAAATGGAACTTATAAAGGATGGCAATCGATGGATATGCATCGCTCCTGAGATCAATGCAATATTAAGAGAACATGGGAAAATGCCTCTTCCTCCTTACATTAAAAAGGAAATTAAACAACCAGACGATTATCAGACCGTCTATGCCAAAAAAGAGGGTTCAATTGCTGCACCCACTGCGGGACTGCACTTCACAGAAGGACTTTTGGAGCAGTTAAAAAGATTAGGGGTGAAAATTGTTTTTCTCACACTGCATGTTGGGTATGGCACATTCCACATTCCACAAAGTGAAGAAGTTGAAGAGCATAAAATGGAAGAGGAGTGGTATGAAATTCCCAGAAAAGTTGCCTCCGAGATAAATTTAGCAAGTCAAAAAAATAAAAAAGTTTGCTGTGTCGGCACCACAACTATGCGTGCCCTCGAGAGTGCCTCCAGAAATGGAGTAGTTTATGAATCCTCTGGGGAAACAAACTTATTTATTTATCCGGGCTACAAATTCCAGAGTCCAGTAAATGCATTCATTACGAACTTTCATCTTCCAAAATCTACACCAATACTCCTGACTTCAGCAATCCTTGGAAGAGAGAAATTAATGGAAGTTTACAGAATTGCAATAGAGCAAAGATACAGATTTTTCAGCTTCGGAGATGCCATGGCTGTGTGGGAAATCTAATTTGAATCGACCGTTATGTTTATCTATGCATAACGATTTTGGTTCTATGTGATTGAAAAAAAGGCAAAGATTGCAGTCATCATGTCTTGTGTATTCATCTGTATCACATCCATTATAGCATTCTGGCAGATAAACAGCAGTAATGCAAAACTGATACTCGCAACCACAACCTCTCTTTATGATTCTGGTCTACTCTCAGAAATTCTTCCCGAGTTTGAAGAGGCACATGATGCAAAGGTGTATGTGATTGCGGTAGGCACTGGGCAAGCACTAGAATATGGAAAGCGCGGAGATGCAGATGTGCTTCTAGTTCATGCTCCAGAGTTAGAGAAAGAGTATATAGATGCTGGCTTTGGAACAGAACGTAGGGAACTTTTCCAGAACTACTTTGTGCTCATAGGTCCGAAAACCAACCCTGCGGGGATTTCTAGCATTCACAATATCACCCAGGCATTCGAGAAGATTTACAGTTCTAGTTCAAAATTTGTATCAAGGGGTGACTTATCTGGCACCCATCTTCGTGAACGACAAATCTGGCAACAACTAGGAATCTCTTTAGATGACCTAAAAACCAAGTCATGGTATTTAAATGGTAGTGGAAGTATGAGTACTGCGCTTATGCTTGCGAACGAAAAGGGTGCGTATGTTCTATGCGATCCAGCAACCTGGGCATTTTTGAAACCGAAACTTGGAAATCTAGAAAAATTTGAAATTCAGAAAAACGCTGACCTTGTTAATATTTATTCCTTACTCATTACAAAATCGGGTTCAGAAAAGAATGGTGCACTGATAAAAAAATTTGAAACCTGGCTCCAAAGCCCAGAAACCCTTTCAAAGATTGAAAATTATACGATAAATTCTGAGCAACTATTTTGGACAAGGTGGTAAAAAATGTGGGAAAGTGTTTGGGGAGACACGCTTCGTTCCATCCTCGTTTCTGGTTGTGCTACTCTCCTTGCCTCTGCAGGTGGCATTCCTCTTGGTGTGTATTTAGGAATTAAAAAGATCCGTGGAAAATCCGCACTTAAAACTGTGATCTACACCTTTTACGGTTTTCCACCAGTAGTTATGGGTTTGCTTGTGTATCTCCTACTCTCTTCCTCTGGACCACTTGGCTTCCTCCACATGCTCTTCACACTTCCCGCAATGATTTTAGCGGAGTTTTTGCTTGCATTTCCATTGATTTTAGGTATAACAATGATGACAGTGGCTTCAATACCTGTTGAAATATCTGATGCAATCAATGTGCTTGGCGGTAGCAAATGGCAGAACCTCTATTTGCACTTGCGAGAGGCAAGAAATGGAATTCTAGCTGCAGTAATGGTAGGATTTGGTTCAGCAATAAGTGAAGTTGGTGCAGCAATGATTGTCGGAGGAAATATTGAGGGCTACACAAGTGTACTCACCACATCTGTAATGGTCTCGACTAGAACTGGAAATTTTGAGCTTGCCATCTGGCTTTCGCTCGTACTCCTACTTGTCTGTCTTACAATTTATGCGATACTTGCAAAGCTGGAGGGAGACAGATGATTCTTGATTGCAAAAGGGTCTCCAAAAAGTATGAGGAAAAACTAGTGCTTTCATCAATCTCACTATGTCTAAAGAAAGGAGAGATTCTCTCTGTAATTGGTCCCAGCGGCTCGGGTAAAACTACATTAGTAAGGATTCTCGCCACACTTGAAAAGCCAGATACAGGAGAAGTAAGACTATTGGAAAAGGTTATCAAATCCGAAAACGATTTGTATGCTGTACGAAAAAATATAGGATATGTGCAGCAGAAGCCAGTTTTGCTAACAGGCACAGTTTACGATAATATCGCAATACCTCTGTTAATCAGAAATTTTGAAAAGGAAGAGATTAAAAAAAAGGTCTTTGACGTGGCAAAAATGCTGGGCATAACTGATATCCTGAATAAGAATGTGCGAAAAATTTCTGGGGGTGAAGCCCAACGGGTGGCCTTTGCAAGGGCTGTTATCGGAGAGCCACAAATTCTTTTCCTTGATGAATTCACTGCTAATCTGGACTACAAAAATGTAGCTCTGCTGGAACAACAAGTGAGAGAGTTTGTCAAACGTGGCGGGAGTGTACTGATGGTTTCCCATAATCTCTTGCAAGTAAGACGACTAGCAAATAGAGTAGCAATTCTCATCGATGGAAAAATCGAAGAGCAGGGAGATACAAAAAAGGTTATTGAAAACCCAGAGACGGAACTAGCAAAACAATTTGTTTCTGGAGAGATGCCATGGTAGGCCTTTTGGAAAAACTTAAGTCACACAAATTATAGTAGGATTAGATAACAGAGGCCATGACAGTTTTCGGCAGGAGAGAAAAAAATAAATCTCAGGGTTACATTTGGAAACAAAATGAATGTGAATAGGATGGTTGCAATTGGAAAAAAGCAAAAAAAGTTTATAACAGTGGCAATCTTTCTCATCATTATACTTTCATTGTTAATCACTGTAGGAATTTATCAATATTCAAAACTGACAAAAGAGGGCAATTTAACAGCATTAGAAGCGAAAAAAATAGGAGAGCCAGAAGTGAAAAAATTATTCCCTCATTCCATTCTTACGAAGATTGCTGCAGATAAGTCCACTGGAGGCAAGGGCAAGTTTGATGTGTGGTTTCTATATTTTGTTGATAGAGAAATTAACTCTACAGTGAGATGTGAGGTGAAGCGTGACGCCAAAATCTCTATCTCCACAAGCCCATTTGCAATAGAGAATATAACGCCCCTGTCTGGAGCCAATATAGACAGTGATGAAGCATATAACATTGCAATGGAAGACGTTACAATCAGAAAATGGTTGGTAGATCATCCAGATTCAGAAATTTATTCATTTTCTCTTATCATGAGCGACACAGATTCACACATTCCAAGTTCTCAACCAATTCCTGTCTATGTAATTGAGTTGTGGTATTGGGTAATAACAGAACATCCTCCATGCATAGTATACATCAGTGCCATTAATGGGAGTATCCTGTTGAAATCTTCAGATTTTAATTACGACAGGGTCCCAATAATTCCAGACATCTATATTGAAATTCTCTACTCAATATTCTTCTATTCTACGCTCTGCTGTGCGTGGCCTCTGATAGTTATAATTATCGCAATTACAGTAATTAAATCTCTAAAAATTAATAAACTTTATTAATATTATTATGTATAAGAAAAATGATGCATCGCCAGATATTCGAGAATATGCTCTAATCATCTATTGCTAACTTTTTTATCCCTGATTGCTATATTGTTTATTGGGAAATCCCATGGGAAAGAAAATTGTGTTGTTTGGTGAGGACACAACAGAGGAAAAGGCAGAGGAGAAACAAGAAGTGCCAGAGGCAGCAAAAGTACTCATAGAAGATATCTACTTGATTCACAGGGGTTCCGGGAAGCTAATCCAAAGAAAAACTTGGAGGGTTGAAGGAGAAACTGACCCGGACATGGTTGCGGGAATGTTTGAGGCCGTCCTCAACTTTATTACTGACTCCTTTGCGAGGGGCACCGACACCAATTTCAGCAGATTTGATATAAAGGGTTACACAGTCCTTCTATGCACTGGTAAATTTGTGAATCTCGCAGTGGTGCTTTCAATCGCAAATGATTATTTAATATCAGAAGAAACGCTCGGTAATCTACGAGAATTGCTGGAGATGTACACATCTGATATTGAAAAAATGTATGCTAAAGTGCTTGAAAACTGGGATGGTGAAATAGACACTGTAAAGGACACCAGAATCTTGCTTGAGGAATTGAGCATAAAAATGAACAACCTGCTTTCTCCTAAAACCAGAAAAATGGAAATAGGTGACAGAATATTCCAAGAGGCAATTTTTGAACTTCAGCGCAAGGCAGACCTTGCCCTAAAGAAAAGAAAGTACAGCAGTGCCCTTTCAATGTTGAACAAATCTATCTCAATGGGATATGCTCCACCTGAAATTCTGTTTAAAAAGGCAAAAGCCCTGTTTCACTGCAGAAGATATGCAGAGACCCTAGAAGCTCTCAACACGGTAGAGCCCAGCATGGGCAAGACAGAGGACTTCTGTATATTGAAAGTGAAGACACTCTACAAGCTTGGAAAAAAATCTGAAGCAATCTCAGCACTCAATGCTTACCTCGGGGAAAGGCCAGAAAGTAAGAAAGTCCTGAAACTGAAAAAAGAAATTACTGGTGAGTAAATGCTTCTCCTCCACATCTGCTGTGCTCCCTGCTTTACCTATGTGCGAAAAGTACTCAGGGAAAAGAACATTGAGTTTACAGGGTACTTTTACAATCCCAACATCAATCCTCTAGAAGAATTTTTGTTGAGGGCTGAAACTTTGAAAAAATTTGCTTCTCAGATGGGAGATAAAGTAATTTTTAATTTCAGCTATCCCTACAGGGACTACATTGCCAGATTCCTTGCCCTTGAGAATGAGGGGAAGATTAGATGCAGTGCCTGTTATGAAGGAAGATTGAGAACAGCTGCAAAATTTGCGAAAAAACATGATTACAGAGCGTTTAGCACCACTCTATTACTCTCGCCTTATCAAAAACATGAGTTGCTAGTTGAGACTGGAAAACGAATTGCAGACGAAGAGGGCTTAGACTTTTACTATGAGGATTTTCGCCCCGGCTTTAAGGAAAGCATCGAGCTTGCTAAGAACTATAATTTATATCGCCAGAACTACTGCGGGTGCATTTTCAGCGAGTATGAAAGACATGAGAAAAAGCTGAAGAGGTTAGAGAATGCTCCCTGATTTGAGTCGCGATTTTCCAGTTTTGAAGAGAAAAATTAACGGAAAGAGAATAATCTACCTGGATAGTGCTTGCATGGCTCTGAAACCAAAGCAGGTAATCGAGGCATTGTTGAACTATTATCAAAATTTTCCTGCTTGTGGTGGAAGAAGTGTACATACACTTTCCTTGGAGGTCGGAGCACTCGTGGAAGAATCAAGAAAGAAAATTGCTAATTTTTTAGGTGTCACTCCAGAGGAAATAGTTTTCACAAAAAATGCCACCGAGGGAATAAACCTTATTGCCCATGCCCTCGAGCTTAGAAAGGGAGATGTAGTTCTCACTACGGACAAGGAGCACAATTCAAATCTTGTGCCATGGCTCACGTTGAAAAAGAGGAAAGGCATAAAGCATATGGTGGTCAAAAGTAAGCCAGACAATACATTTGACCTGGATGCCTATTCTGAAGTGCTAGACAAACAAAATGTCAAGCTTGTAAGTTCTGTGCACACTTCAAATCTGGATGGTGTGACAACTCCTGCAGAAAAGATTGTAGCAGAGGCCCATAAACATGGTGCATTAGTGCTGCTCGACGCCGCCCAGAGTGCTCCACACAGGGAACTCAACCTCAAGAGAATTGGTGCGGATTTTGCAGTTTGTTCTCTCCATAAGATGCTTGGCCCAACTGGTGTAGGTGTGCTTTATGTGAATTCAAGGCAGTTTGAAAAACTCGAACCCTTTATTACAGGTGGAGAAACGGTTGCGAACACCACATACAACAACGTTGAGTTTCTGCCTCCTCCAGCTAGATTCGAGGCGGGACTGCAGAACTATGCTGGGATTATAGGAAGTGGGGCTGCAATTGATTACCTTAATAAGATTGGAATGAGAAAAATCGAAAAACATGAGATTGAGTTGAACAAAATTGTGAGTGATGAACTCTTAAAATTGAAGGAAATCTCTGTGATTGGCCCTGAATCTGCAGAATTGAGAGGTGGTATCTTTTCATTTAACATCAGGGGCTGGTATCCACATGATGTGGGGATTTTACTGGATGAGGTTGAGAACATCATGGTGAGAACCGGAAAATTATGCGTTCATTCTTGGTTTAATGCAAGAAAAATTGATGGTTGCATCAGAGCTTCGTTTTACCTCTATAATACAGAGGAAGATGCAAAGAAGTTCGTTGAGTGTGTAAGTGAAATTGCCAGAAAGTAAGTTATTCCTATTTTTCTATTTTATATCTTAAGAAGGCCCCAATTCCCCCAACTGCACTGAATCTCCTACCTGCCTCATGCTCTGGACTTACTGCTACAATTTTGCATCTCGTTGCTTGGGCATCCTTTAAAATCTTTTCAAATTCCTTTTTACGAAGTAAGGTTGTAATAATTAGCAGCACTTCCGCAGCACCAATTTCCACAGCATAGCCAACTTCGTTGACACCATATGCTACATTACCGTTTTTCGCAATCTCTGCAAAAAATTTTTCCACATACTCTGTTTCCAACTTAACCTTTGCCTCACTCAATCCCTTTATGTTTACTTCCTTCTTCAAAACCTCATTTATGCCAGCAATCCCTGCATTTGAGGCATTGAGCACCGTGGTTCTTGCTCCCAAATCTCTTGCTTTCTCCTTTAAAAACGCATAAAATTCTTCTTTCCAGAATCCAGGCCCTAAAAGCGCTATTACCGTGCTTGGCTCTACAACTCTACTCAGGGCTTCAAGCACTTCCTCGTAAAAACTCCCTTTCTCTTGTTCCTTTTTTCCTTCGTAATCCTTACCGGAAATCTGCGAACCAATCTCTGCAATTGGTCTGATGCCTCGTTCAGTAAGTGTAGCAATTAGCGCACTCGCATCATCCATGGCCACAAAAACAACCTCAACACGCTTGGCACTCAGTGCCTCCTGCAGAAGCTTTTTAGTTCCCTCACTCCACTCTTTTTTAACAATTAAAATGTCTTTGCCTGGCTCAACATTTATTGTGTGGTGACTCCCGAGTCCCTGCTCGCCTGTTTCAATTATACCTGTAACACGCAGAACATCACCGAACTCCTTCAATTCTACATTTTTCACGCGAATGCCAAGCACAACTGGCTTTTTCTCTCCACTCTCTGCTCTTAACGCATCGTCCCTTACTTCCATCCTCCTGAAGGTCAGTCCTTTAACAAAATCCTCCTCTTCAATGATTTGAGAAAGATACCAGAGGTCATCTTCTGTTTCTGGTATTAGTTTTATTGCCCCTTCCTTCAGGTTTTGCGATAACACTTTCAAAAACATCACCAAACATGAAGTTCTTGTTTCTTCCTAGCACGGAAAGGTATTCATTCTCTCTAAGCTTGTTCATTTCACTAAACTGGAAATAACCATAATTTACGATGCTAACTGCGTGCCTCCTGTAGGTTCTTGCGCTGATTGAAACACTCGTCTCAAAAATCTCATCTGGTTGAGTGTATGGAACCAGCAAAAATGCGTTACTACCATCCGAAATTACAAAAATAGCTGGTAACTGTGTATCCTGAAGAAACTCCTCCATCCTTTCTTTATGTGAGAACTCCAAATGATAGAACGCAAGTCCAGTGTAGCCCAGCATCTCTAAATCCACATTTACAGAATGCACGCAGTATCCATTGGTTCTCAGAAAGCTTAACTTTCGCTTTATAACCCTCAAACTTGTTCCCAGTTTTTTGCTCAATGTATTTTCATCCATTGCTGGATTACCTACAAGTTGATATAGAATTTTGCGAGATAGAATGTCCAATCCTTTATGCCGAGTGCTTCCTTGCTCTGATGTACCTGTATCCCGATTTCCAGTAATTCTACTAATTGCATGCTGATAGTCAAAAAATCTTAGGAATTCCGTAAATTCGTGGGCGAAAATGACTAGCTTCAAGTGCTCTTGTGATACCTTGAGCCCAAGGCAGAGCTTTTCATAAATGCGAACCAGTTCGCTATAGTTCTGTGCGAACCCAATTGCAAGAAAATACTCTGAAGAGCAATAAACATGGGTGCAGCCATCCAATGCACCTTGAGACGGGATTTCCTTCACAGGCAGTGTGGAATACGCCACAAAGATTAACTCCCAGCCCAGTAATCCGTAATTTGGGAAAACTACCGATTCTAGAACCTTCGAGAGTTTTCGCCGAATTTTTTTTGCTTCGTTTTCTCGAATGTGAAGATAATGTGCAAGCAATCTATCGTCAACCCCGGGTATCTTAGCAAGGTATTCAACTGCCCTCATCTCAAGTTTTGAAAATTTATAGGCAGGCATATGGCCCGAGAGAATAAATCAAAATATTTAAGGTTGTTGAACCAATACGAGCTCAAACACTTTTTTTATATTCTCCCAGTCACCCTTCCCAGCATAAACACCAAAAACCAGCTTAATTTCTTCTCTTGGCTTCAGCTCCAATTCGTAATAGGGCGAAAACGCAATACCCTCACTTACCATCTCCTTTATAACCTTCTTGATTTTACCTGGTGCCCAGGCAGCTCCGCAAACAATCTCATTCTGGTGGTCATAACAGCATGCCCAAGAAACGCCTTCTCCATCTTCACCATTGCACACTTCCTGCTCTATAATTTTACCAGCAAAATCAAAAATGTAGCGGTGGTCCTTTGTGATGCTGCGCTCCACAGAATCAGTTGGCAGAGTGAAACAGAATTCTTCCCTGAAACTGAATTTTTGTTTCTTCCTAGTTAAGTTTTTTAACGCCACCCTTACATACAAGACTTCATCCTTTAAAGTGTACTCCTTCTCTATTCCCAATCCCTCATGGTTCCTCACAAATTTTACTGTGCCTGCATCAGAGCAAACAATTTCCGCCTCCTCCAGCAGAGCATTCATATTTATCCAGTCCGTGCAGCAATTCCTCTTTTTCCTCTTGAATATGCCCTCATCTGGCATATATTGTTTCTCCTCTTCAAATGCATCAAAGAATCCAGTGTTAACAATGTTCCAGCCCTCTGCAAGATCCCACTCATAGATCCTACCACTTGCATCGATGTAGATTCTCTGGCTCATTGTAGAAAATAATACTTCTCTGGCACCATCTCCATTTCTATCCTTAACCTCAACGGCTTCTCTCCACACTTCTCTATCGAAGAGAATTAGATTTCTATAGATGAGTTGTCTATGATATGTCATCCTTCTTGCGTACCAGTAGGGGTCGTTGCACTCAGCTCGCAAGATGTAGTCATTGATTGGTAGGTTTGTCTCAATTGCCTCCTGGAGACGTGCATACATGTCTCTGACGAGTGGGTGTTTTGTCCAGTTGTGTATGCTCCCGAAACACCATTTCTCCATTTCCACATAAGTGACTGACGGAAAGTTTGCTTTCCCACTTGTACCAACTTCGGCAATGTAATCCTCAAGCCACACTGGTCTGACTTTTTTATCCTTCTCTAGCACTGCGAGAAACTCGTCCAGCCACTCACAGGCATTCTCTGTGTGCGGCCACTCGCCCATCTTCTCTCCATCGTCGCCGAATGTAATTACTGCCTTTCCATCTGTTTTTTTCTCAACACCATGAATGTAATCAACAACCTTTTTTACTGGTTCCCACGGCACAAGATACCTCATTTCTTTATCAATCAGAAACACATTCACATTCTTCTTGTTGTGTTCCGCCTGATGAACGTAGTATTTTGCAGTTTCTGGTAGTTCTGGATTACCACGTTGGAGCACATGGTCGTCTATCAATACATTTTCTACTCCTGCATCCGCCCACACTTCTGCCTCCCATGGTTCCCACGCGCGCTCTGGCACCCATGCTGACTTTGGTTCCTGCCCAAAAATTCGTCTAAGGGTTTCCGTGTTCTTTCTAATGTGAGCAATTGCATGAGCACTTGGAATCAAGGGAATCAGAGGTTGGTAATAACCCGTCGTAATAAGCCGTAACTGCCCTCTCGCTATTCCTGCTCTCACCCTTTCAATCGTCTCAGGATGATATTTCTCAAGATTCTCGAGCAATGATCCAGTTATGTTTAAGTTAAATTTTATGGTAGGATGCTTTCCATAGGTATCCAGTAGTTTGTTGTACGCTTTCTCAGTGGCTACATCTATCCATCGCTTCTCCTGCGTTACTGGTTGATGCAAATGCCATACCTGTACTAGATAAACAGCCATGTTTCCACAATACTGAATTACAATGTGGGAATAAAAAATTTTGGTTTTATAGGTTCATTTCTGATGCTACTTCAATTCCATTTTCACCTATGAGAAATGGATGGGTTGCTGTATCGTGCCTTGTGTGTCTCATCTTCACAACCGTAATTGTCCTCCTGTACTCGCCCTCAAATTTCTCCAGTCCCATAGCAATGATAGAATCTCCAATGAACGTCTCTATCCCTGATTTCGTGTCCTCACCACTCCTCACAAGGGATTCTGACACTATCACAGAGGTCACACCTTTTGCTCTCAAAAACCGCATGAACCTGAAAATCTCCGCACGAAGTTGTTCACTTGTTTTGTAGTAAATTGCCACACCATTCAGAGAATCTAGCACCACTCGCTTTATTCCAGCTGCTCCTATAAAATTTGTAAGAAAGTTTTTGATTGTGTCAAAATTTATCATTTCCCGCTTTTCCATTTCTTCCAAACCGGCTTCGTTTCCTTCCTTAAGCTGTCCAAGGTCAATGATAAACACTCTTTTCTCCTCAATGAGACGATCAATTGGAAAGCCAAAGATCCTAGCTGTTTTTATCAAACTGTCTGCTGATTCCTCCACTGTGAAATATACACCGTTCTCATTGTACCTTTCGGCACCATTGATTATGAAGTGGAGAGCAAACAAACTTTTTGCCGCACCTGCAGGCCCGGAAATTATGTTGATACTGCCTTCTGGAAAACCTCCACTTATGAGTTCGTCAAATCCCTGAATGCCAGTTTGGACTCGGTTCATTTAAATTTCACGCTCCAGTTAGAATACAGTGTATTCTCCTCTGTAAATCTTTTCAGTCATCCTACTGATGTTCTTCAGCTTCTCGTCAGCAATGTTCCTCGCTTCCTTCTCCACACTTGCAAACTTCTTAGCATCTTTCATAACTAGAGAAACAGTAGCAATCTGGGGCTCGTCAATTGGCTTTCCTATCTGCGAGAGAATTCGCACATATGCGTCTGCCACTGTGTCTTGATTCGCCTTCACAATCTCCTTCGCAATGTCTGTGGCAAGAAGGTTGTAGAGCTTTCCAACATGAGTAACAGGATTCTTGCCTGCGCTCGCTTCTAAGCTCATAAACCTACATGGAGTGATTAAACCATTTGCTCTATTACCCCTACCCACAGAGCCGTCATCACCATTTTCCATTGAAAGCCCTGTCACTGTTAAGTAGAAAATGTTTTCATCGTAGTTATCTGCAGTATTAACTGAGATGTTCACCTCACGTTTTGTAAATCTTGAGGCGTATTTCTTCAGTACTTCGCGCAGCTCTGCTATCGTGTTGATGTAATGCTCCTTGTTTGGGATTTCAGAATCAACCATTGCCACAGCAACAGTCACATTGATTTTGTCTCCTTGTCGGTAACTCATTACCTTTATGTCTTCTCCTATCTCTGGCATCGTCCGTTTTAACTTACCATTCATGTATTTCTCAATCTCCAGTGTTATCTTCTCAGTTTCGCTGAGGGGTGCAAAACCAACACCAAAAGACGTATCATTTGCAAGCTGTCGTTGTGTATCATAAACTGCACGAAGGTCAACAGAGCCCTTTCCAATCCTGCAATCGAATGTGATATCTGCTTCAACATCCAAATGCCTGCACACTTTCTTTAGATACTCCGCTGCCGCCTTTATTGCCACTGTGCGATAGGGCAGTCGTTCCCCATTCACTTCCGTCGTTGCCCGACCGACTAAGAGAATGTAAACTGGCTCCAGAATTACACCACCACCGAATTTAGGCGCGCTTTGACCTCCTACCACCTCACATTCATCCGTATTATGATGAAGGATTCTGCCATACCTCTCTATATACATTTTGCAGAGGGCTCGGCTTACACTCTCTGCAATTCCATCTGCAATACTGTCTGGATGTCCTAAACCTTTTCGTTCTACAATCTCAAATTCCTGCTGCTCTATCGGAAGAAGTTCTGACTTGTTTACCAGGATGTTTCTTGCCATTGCGTTCACCAAAATCTATGAAAATAAATTGGTAGTTAAAGTTTTGGGTAGTAATCCTGCTGCGGGAAAAAGCAGCGTAAACACTTAACCTTATATTCCATGAATGCTTATCTATCCATGTGAAACAAGATGGAGAATAGCTTTGAGCTCCAGCCCTATGAGACCCTCCTTGGAAATGTGAAGATGCACCGCATCGCATTGCTGAAACTCTTTGTCAGCACCGGCATTGCAATCATAATGGTCATTCTCTTCGTTTTTGCCTCTGGTCTGATGCTTAAGGACATAAGACACGATGCCACTGCATTGTTGCAACTTGAAATCATGACGATTATCACACTGTGCCTGGGTCTTACTGTCTATTTTCTCTCCTTCTCCTTTTTGAAAAAGTACTTTGCGCTGAGGATTTTTGGTTACCTCTGGGTGATTGTGCTGTCTTTTGTTGTAGCCACCTGTGCTGTTGCAGCACTTTATGAGGAGTTTCTTCGCTCATTTCCAGAGCCCTGGTGGTCTGAAATTCTCGGCTCCCAATTCAAGCTCTCCTCAATTTTCTTCGTTATTTTGCTCATGATTTTAAGCAGCATTCTGTACAAAATCTCGCATCTTGTAAGCCCTGACCACAAACTTCCCCTTGTTACCGCTTCGATAACAATGGCACTGGTTTCCCTCATCACACTCCTACCCTCACTTGAATTTATCTATAGCTCTGACACAAGGAACAAGGCATTCCTTATTCTCACTGGCTTAACAATCGCCCATGCTGCAATTTCCGTCTTTTATCTTGCCTATGGGGGAAAAATGCGTGCTCTAATCACAAACCAGAGAGTGATCATAGAAGAGACATTTCTCACCACAAAATACACAGAACAGCCCTATGACCAGATTCTGAAAGTGATGTATTCTCAATCCTGGCTTGGAAGAAAATACAACTTCGGAAACATTGTGATTGAGACAGGGAAATGGGCAAAGGTGGAGGGAAGAACCTTGCTTCTGAAGAACACCGTGGTGCTTCCTGCTGTAGAAAATCCTCTGCTTGTGAAAAACACGCTCATTGCATTGGCAAATGCCAGGGCTGCAATGTCCGCTGCATTCCAGCATGTGCAACAGAAAACCGAGGCAAAGCCGCAGGCAACTGCTGTGTTTCGTGAAGTGGAAAAAAAGCCACCTGTCTTCTGAGGAGGAGAAAAATGCTCCAAATTCTGGTCGCAGTCATTCTGTTTTCCTCATCCTGTCTCCAGAGCCCACTTTTGCATTCTTCATCAGTAACTGCACCAACTGGCGAAGACATAAGAATTGGCCTCTGGATAGACATGTATAACTTCACAGAATTCAGAATAGTCTGTTCCATGGAAATGAGAGCAATTAACCTTCATGAATTGAATCCGTCTCTGCCTGAAAAATACCTCCTTGCAGATGACATAAGGGAAAACCTCTCACTCGGGTTATTTTCAGTTGCTGAGATTGAAAAAGCCTACATAAACGAATTTGTAGAAAATTTAACTGGCTATTTATCAGACAGGTTTGGAACAAACTACACTGTTTCCAAGGAATGGGACAAGGTATCGCTAAAAGCGCCTTCCGCACCGCCTGTTGAGGAACCCCCTTTGGTCTACTACATCAACTATACTCTGAAGGTCTGGCTCGGATATGGAATTGACGAGGAACTCATTCTTGGAATTCTGAACGATGGAGCAGTTTATCATAGGGTCTTTACTCCAATGCCAACGAAATATCCTTCCACACTAAACCTCACGCTGCCGAGAGGTGCAGCAATTCCCAATTTCCCATTCTCCACGAATGGAAGCTGGAATGGACGGAATTACTATGTGTGGAATGGAAACACTGAAGTAAAGCTAGGAATTACTGGTTCTGCAGGTAAAACTTACAGGCAGAGCAATGTAAATGTTTCAGTGGTGATAGATATGCACACTCTCGCAAATGTGGCTGGAAACGAGTACCTCTACACCTCAATCAACATCTCTGCAGATGTGCATGTGCTGGCCATTCCAGATGAAGTGAAAAAAGAACTTCCAGAAAGCATTGAGATGTCCTTCATTGGTGCAGATGCCATTCGACTCATAATTGCAAAGAATGTGGTAAACCTGACTTACATCTACGATACACTCAATGCGACCCTTCAAGCGGGGAAGGAAAAACTGGCTGTAATGTTCAACAACCGTGTGGACTTTTGGGCACAGCCAATAGAGAACCTTACATGGGCGGGAAATTGCTATGCTATGGATGAAAATCCACCTGTGCATCTTTCGGTTAAAGGTAACAGCACGCTTGATTTCGGAGAATATGTGAAAAATTATCGCCAGAGTTTAGCTCTCACCTACACCTATTCCCTGACTCTACTGGCAATTGAAGGGTTCAACATCACCTACACCGTGATTTTTCCGAAAAACATAGAAATTGTGCAGGTAGAATGCAATGCTCCACATGAGAAGCATTATGTAAATGGAAGAGATGCGGTGAGCGTGCATATCACAAATTCAAGCGAGATGCTGAAGATTCTCATCAGAATAAGTTTTGAAATTGATTTTGAGCGAGTGTATCCTTTCATTGTTTTACTGGCAATTTTCATCGGTGTCTGGATTGCAGTTTCAATAATGGCTTATCAAAAGAAGAGGGTGTCAAGATGAAAGGAAAATTTATCACAATAGAGGGAATTGATGGCACTGGCAAAAGCACACTGATTCCGGCCCTCAAGTCATTTATTGAGGAGCTTGGCTTGGAAGTTACTGTGACCACAGAACCAACTGATACCTGGCTTGGAAAGAATGTGAAGCGTGGCTTTACTGAAGAGATTTCTCCTTTTACTGAAACATTTCTCTTTCTTGCAGATAGATGTGAGCATACAAAGTGGGTAAGGGAAGAAGTGAGAAAGGGAAAAATTGTGCTCTGCGACAGGTATGCTGACTCCACTTATGCTTACCAGGGTGCTGCACTTGAAAACATAATTGAAAAGCCAATGGATTGGTTAATTGAAATTAGCAGGCATGTGGTGATAGAGCCAGACCTCACAATTTTGCTCGTGGCAAAGCCAGAAACAGTGATTCAAAGAATTGCACCCAGAGGAGAGTGGACCAAATTCGAACGCCTTGAGTATCTAAGAAAGGTGAACGAGAATTATCTGAACCTTGCAAAAAAGTTTGAAAGAATAAGAGTGGTGGATGCAGAACAGAGCCCTGCAGCAGTGCTGGAAACTGCAAAAACTCTAGTTCATAAATGTGTTGGAGGTGAAAAAAATGAGTGAGTTCAAAACCATCCATGACTGTGTTCATAGCGAGGGGAGTGCCTCCCCCTACGGTACCCCCTCTCCATTTAAAACCATCCATGACTGTGTTCATAGAAGCATAAGGCTGGATGGTGTGAGAAAAGAACTGCTGGAACTTCCAGAACTCCAGCGCCTTGCCAACATCAAACAACTTGGCCTGGCCTACCTTGTCTTTCCAGGTGCTAACCACACTCGACTGGAGCACTCTATTGGCACTTCGTATGTGGCAGAGCGAATCGCTAAAGCAATTGGTTTGCCAGATGAAGAAATAAAACTTGTGAGTGTTGCTGCGATGCTCCACGATGTCGGGCATGGACCATTTTCACACACGCTTGAAGGTGTGCTTTACCGCTCCAAAGGTGTAGAACACATGGATATCACAAAGGGAATCATCACTGGGGATTACGATGTTATTGGTGATGAAAGAAGAAAGATACTGGGGGAAGAGAGAAAAATTCCTGATGTGCTTGAAAAATACGGTTTGAAACCAGAGGATGTAGCAGAGCTTGTGAAGGAAACGAGGCATGTGTTCAACTGGGAATTGATGAGTTATAGCAAAGAAAAAAACAAGTATCTCAAGCAATTAATTCATGGTCCTTTTGATGCCGACCAGGTGGATTATCTTTTGAGGGATGCCTATTATACTGGTGTAGCCCATGGTACTATTGATTTTGACAGGTTGCTGAACACTGTTGCCTTGGAAAACGGAGAACTCTGCTTTCACAGGAAGGGAATCACAGCGATAGAGGGAATGCTGGTAGCAAGGGCATTGATGTATTCCTCTGTTTACTTCCACAAAACAGTGAGGATTGCAGAGACAATGCTTGCCAGGAGTGTTGAAGATCTTGAGAAAATTGAGGAAAACATCCAGAACTTTGTGGATGCAGAGTTGATGGAGTATCTGATGCGGAAAAATGAGAGAACAAGGAATACAATGGTCTCAATAAGATACAGAAAACTTTTCAAAAAGGTTTATTCGAGAAATGCAAGGGAGCTGGATGATGCAGAACGGGAGATTCTCTACGAAATCAGCAAGGACTGGCGAAAGCGAAAAGAGGCAGAGGAACGAATTGCGAGAATGAGCAATGCAGGAAATGGAAATGTAATCATTGATATTCCAATCCCAGAACTCCTGCTGTCAGAACCAAGAATTGACAAGACAGAGGTGAAAGTGGTTGCAGAGAACGGTGCAACAATGCTTTCTAAACTCAGCCCACTCGCCGAGGCATTGAGAATAAGGAATGTGGTGGATTGGGTCGTGATGGTCTCCTGCCATCCGAAATACCGCAAAGATGTGGAAAAGGTTGTTGAACGCGGATTATTCGGGTAAATTAATATAGTTCTTAAAGATAAAGAGGTTTGTGAGAGCTATGAGCGAGAGAGGTAAAGCAAGCAGATTGGGAATTAAGAAGCATAGCGAAATGCCTGCATTTTTTCTGTTCGCTGTGTTGCTTTTGGGTGGGATTGTTGGGATGGCCGAGAAGGTCAGCATTGTTGGTGTTCCCGAAACGCAGGAAGAGGCGAAAATGCGGGGCATATCTCATCCACCTATCCACATAAACGGAAATGCAGATTTTGCAAACCAGGCAGCAAGTGAGGGCTGGGCAGGAAATGGCACAGCAGAAAATCCGTACATAATTGAGGAGTATGAGATAGATGCCAATGAAGGTAGTTATTGCATCTGGATAAGGAATACAGATGTATATTTTGTGATAAGGAATTGTGTGCTGTGGAATGCAACTGGTTTTTCAGCACCATATGGATGTGGAATAGTTCTGGCCAATGTGATGAATGGCATTATTGAAAACAACACTGTAAGAGAGTTTTCATACAAGGGGATATATCTGGATTCTTCGGAAAAGATTGTAATCACATCCAACAATGTGTCAGTCTCAAGGGGCACCTATGGCATTGACTTCTGGAAGTCGCACAACAGCACTATCTCATGGAATAATATTTCCACAGGTCAGTGTGGTATCTCTCTTTATTCCAATTCAAGCAACAACATAATTGCTTTCAACGAAATTTCTTATTCGGAAGATGGCATATATCTGGCGGAAGCAATAAACACGACTTTATTCAATAATAAGATGATAAACTGCGGGATTGTATTTGGTGGAAGTGATATTGCAAACTGGAATACTCATGAGATTGACATGACAAACACCGTTAATGGAAAAGCGATATATTATTACAAAAATCTGGATGATGGCACTATGCCTTTGGAGGCTGGCCAGATAATTCTTGCTAATTGCACAAATCTCACTGTGGCCCACTTGAATATTACGAATGCAACCGCAGGCATTCAACTTTGTTTTTGTAGAAACTGCACAATAATGGAAAACAATTTATCTGGCCACGCTGAAGGAGGAATCCTCCTGATACACTCTAATAGCAATACAATAATAAGGAATAATGTGTACGAGAACGGCTATGGTGGAATTCTTCTATCGTTCTCTACAGATAACAATCTGACCGAGAATATTATCTCAAATTCCACTATGTGGTGCGGGATTGATTTATATTTCTCAACAAACAATAGCATAACCAATAACGATGTTTCAAACAATTCCAATTACGGAATTTCTGTGGAGTTTTCTTCATTCAACATCATCGCATCCAATCTGTTTTACGGCAATGTAAAATACGCTGTGCGCATCGCCTACAGTTCCACATCCAACTCCATCTACCACAACACCTTCATAGCCAACGGAGCTACCGCCCTACGATACCTGAGCCAAGGGGTATCTAACGACACCCCGAACGGTGCAAAGGGTGTTAACGGGAACTCTCAGGCCTACGATAGCGTTGGCGGCAACTACTGGTATGATACCACAACCAATGAAGGCAATTACTGGAGCAACTGGGATGGTAATGGCTGGGGTACACCAGATGCCTACCCAATAGATGGAAATGCTGGTGCAAGCGACTGGTATCCACTTGGGAGTCCAGTGAGCGAATTTTCCGAGATTACTCTGTGGGTATTTGCCGCAATCATTCTCCTGTGCCTCCGTCGGTTCAGAAGAAAGTAATTCTCTTTCTATTTTTCCCTTTTTCTCTCTCAACCACGCTTTTCACTGCCTCCAATGCATTTCTTCCATGAACTGAGTTCGGGTGTTTTTTGATGTGTTCTTCAAGCAATTGGATTGAGCTTCGTTCAGCAACTCCAAGCATCGCAAGTGAGTGAAGCGCAAAAGCAGCCATTTCGGCTAAATTCTCATCTTCCTCCTGAAGACACTGGTTGAGCAAGGGAATTGTTGAAGCATCACCAAACCTTAGCTCACATGCAATCCAGCCAATCCTCATGCAGGCATCTGCCTTCATACTTCCCTCACTGTTTCTGAGCCATCTTCCTAGGGTTTCAATCACCTCTGTCATATCCCCTATCTTAAGACGAATCGCAAGAGCAGCAAGAGCCACAATTGCATTTCCCCGCACTAGCGGGTTCCTGTCTACCAGGCATTTTCGCAATGGGAGCATAGAGGTGCCGCTTCCAATTCCAATCACAGCTAACCTTCCCAATGCATAGGCAGAAGTGGCTCTCACATGTTCTGAACTGTCATAGAGACATTTAGTGAGGAGGGGCACAGAGGAGGCATCGCCTACCTTATAAACAGCCAATCTGGCAAGTGCGTCTGCTGCAGCGAGCCGCACCTCCCAGCCCTGATGTGATAGCATCACATTTATTCCATTGATATCTTTTTTCTTCTCCATTTCCATAAGTGCAGCCCGCAGATGCTCATCCACTATCTCTCCTCCTCCCTTTTTTTCTTGTCTCCTTCCTTATCTTCAGCCCTAAGTAGAACAGAACCATTGCAGGAAGAAGTGTGAGCACACTGCAGATTGTGAGCGAGAAAAATCCTGCCTCCCAGAATTCAAAGTTAAATGCATACTGTGCGCTCAGGTTCAGAACCATGCCCGACACCCAGAGAGTAAAGAGGAGTGCACCCGCACCAATAAACACCACTGCCTTATTTTCCTGACTTATCAGCGGAATCCTCTTCATTTGCAAGCTTGGCAACCGCTATCACCTTCTCTCCTTCATCAAGCCGCATCACCCTGGCACCCATCGTGTTTCTCCCTTGTTTCGGAATTTCAGAGACCCTAGTTCTTATCACCTTTGAGGCATGGCTCGTCACAATTATTTCATCAGTTTCCTTAACACCCAGCACACGAACAACTCTGCCATTTCGCTCGTTTGTCACTATGGTGATTACACCCTTTCCTCCCCGCCTCGTTTTCCTGTAGTCCTCAAGCGGCGTCCTCTTCCCAAAGCCATTCTCAGTGATTGAGAGTATGTCCTCACCTGGCTCAACTGTAGCCATGCTCACCACATAATCACCTTCGTTCAAACGGATACCAATAACTCCATATGTGGCTCTGCCAGTTGCTCTCACATCGCTCTCGTTAAAGCGAACTGCGAGCCCATCAGCTGTAGCCAGAATCACTTCCTGATTACCTTCAGAAATTCTCACATCTATCAACTCATCGTTTTCCTCAAGATTGAGAGCAATGATTCCACTGCTTCTTATGTTTGCATACTCCTGCAAGAGCGTTTTCTTTATCAGCCCTTTCTTCGTTGCAAAAACCAGGTAATGGGCATCATCAAATTCTCGCACACCGACTGCTGTAAGCACCCTCTCTCCCTGCTCAAGTTTGGGCAGCAGATTCACAATTGCCTTTCCTTTTGCGTAACGCTCGCCCTGGGGAATCTCATACGCTTTCAACTCATACACTTTGCCCTTCGTGGTGAAGAACAGAATGTTGTCATGGGTCATCGCATGAATTATTCTGGTTATGTAGTCCTCCTCCTTCGTCTCCATTCCAATCAAGCCCTTACCACCTCTTCTTTGCATTCTATAGGAATCAACTGGCATCCGCTTTATGTAGCCTGTATTTGTGAACAGAATCACAGTGGGCTCATCGGGGATGAGGTCTTCTACTGTCACTTCTCTTGTGGAAACCTCAATCTGGGTTCTTCTTTCATCACCATACTTTTCTTTGAGTTCAAGCAGTTCCTTCTTAATCACAGCCAAAATTTTTTCACGAGAAGAAAGCAAATCTTTGAGTTCTGTAATTTTTTGATTAAGCATGGCAAGCTCATTCCGAACTCCTTCCACTTCCATCCCTGTGAGTTTCTGCAACCGCATGTCCAGAATGGCTTTTGCCTGCTCCTCACTAAGCAAAAATCTTGCCATGAGCGTTTTCTTTGCATCTTCGACTGTTCTCGCCTTTCGGATTATCCTGATTGTCTCGTCAATATTTTCAAGGGCAATAATCAAGCCATTCAAGATGTGGGCTCTTTCCTCCGCCTTTCGCAGCTCATACTGGCTCCGTTTAGTCACCACATCCACTCTGTGCTCCACAAAATAGTGTATTAGTTCCTTGAGATTGAGAAGCTTTGGCACATTGTTCACAAGGGCTAAATTTATTATCCCGAACGAAAGTTCCATCTGGGTGTGGACAAACAGTTGATTAAGCACGATCTCCTCCATTGCATCCTTCCTCAGCTCAATCACTACCCTCATTCCCTCCCGGTCTGACTCATCTCTTAAATCCACAATCCCGTCAATTTTCCTATCCTTAACAAGCTCCGCAATCTTCTCCAGCATCTGGGCTTTGTTCACAGTGTATGGAATTTCTGTGACGATTATTGCCTTCTTTCCTCTCACCTCCTCAATTTTTGTCTTTGCCCTTATTGTGATGATGCCTTTGCCAGTCGTGTATGCTTCCCTGATTCCCGCGGTCCCGTAAATTATGCCTCCCGTGGGAAAATCAGGCCCTTTTATAATTTCCATCAGCTCCTCAATTGTAACCTCTGGCTTCTCAATGTACTTCACAATTCCATCCACAACCTCTGAAAGGTTATGTGGAGGAATGTTCGTAGCCATTCCCACAGCAATACCTGAAGAGCCATTTATAAGCAAATTTGGAAGTTTTGAAGGCAAAACAACTGGCTCTTTCAAGCTTGCATCAAAATTATCAACCCAGGGCACTGTTTCCTTATCTATGTCTTCCAGCAATTCTCCAGCAATCTTTGAAAGGCGTGCTTCAGTATAACGCATTGCTGCAGGTACATCGCCATCAACGCTTCCAAAATTACCCTGGCCATCGATTAGCATGTAACGCATTGAGAAGTCCTGTGCCATTCTTACAAGAGCATCGTAGATTGCGCTTTCGCCGTGAGGATGATACTTGCCCAGCACATCACCAACAGTTCTTGCGGATTTTTTGTAGGGTTTGTCATGCGTTGTGCCTGACTCATACATTGCATAGAGAATTCTGCGTTGCACTGGCTTCAATCCATCCTTTACATCGGGCAGAGCTCTTCCCACAATAACGCTCATTGCATAATCAATGTAGGACTTCTTCATCTCCTGCTCTACAGCCCTCTCAATCACCTGTTTTGCTGCTTCCTTTACCGCGGCCCCTGCTTCCTCACCCATCTAGTTTACCCCCTAAATATCCAGATTCGTTACCTCTTTGGCATGTTCTTCAATATACTTTCTTCTTGGCTCTACTTCCTCGCCCATCAAAACCGTGAATAACTGGTCTGCTTCAACCGCATCCTCGATTGTCACTTTAACCAGTGTCCTTTTATCAGGGTTCATTGTGGTCTCCCAGAGCTGCTGAGGTGTCATCTCACCCAGACCCTTATAACGCTGCACCACTGCATTTCCTCCAATTTTAGCTAGGATTTCGTCTCTCTCTTTATCGCTGTAGGCATAGTATTCTTCCTTTCCTTTCTTTATTTTGTAAAGTGGGGGCTGGGCAATGTAAACATGCCCGTTTTCTATGAGTTGCTTCATGTGGCGGAAGAAGAAGGTGAGCAAGAGTGTGCGAATGTGGGAGCCATCCACATCTGCATCTGTCATTATTATTATTTTGTGATAGCGGAGCTTTGAAATGTCAAAATCGGAATTTATGTGGGTGCCAATTGCTGTAATAAGCGTGCAAATCTCCTCGTTCTGGTAAATTTTTTCTGCTCTTGCCTTCTCCACATTCAGGATTTTACCTCTCAGGGGCAAAATTGCCTGAAATTCCCTGTTCCTGCCTTGCTTTGCGGAGCCACCTGCTGACTCTCCTTCCACTATGAACAGTTCACATTTTGCAGGTTCTTCATTTGAGCAATCCGCAAGTTTGCCTGGCAGTGTTGATGTCTCAAGCAACCCCTTTCTCCTTGTCAATTCTCTTGCCTTTCTCGCAGCTTCTCTAGCCAGCGCTGCCTGGATTGTCTTCTCTACAATTGATTTTGCTTCGTTTGGATGCTCCTCAAAATACTCCTTCAGCTTGTCGTAAAGCACACTTTCCACAATACCCTTAACCTCACTGTTGCCCAGCTTTGCTTTCGTCTGTCCCTCAAACTGTGGCTCCATCACCTTAACACTTATTACTGCAGTCAGACCCTCTCGCACATCTTCGCCTGTGAGCGTGAAATCGCCTTTAAGCATTTCGTTACTCTTTGCATAGTCGTTGATCACTCTCGTGAGAGCAGAACGAAAGCCAACGACATGGGTGCCTCCATCCACCGTAGAAATGTTGTTCACAAACGAGAGCAGATTTTCTACATAAGTATCATTATACTGGAGTGCAATCTCCACCTCTGTTGTATCCCTGTAACCACTTATGTAGATGGGCGGTTTGTGTAGTACATTCTTGTTCGTATTCAGGAATTCCACGAAAGAGATTATGCCTCCTTCATATCTGAACTCGTTTGTTTTGCCTGTTCGCTTGTCTTCAAGAAGGATTCGCACCCCTTTGTTGAGGAAGGCAAGGTCTCTCAAACGCCTGGCAATCACATCGTAATCAAATTCTGTAGTTTCAAAGATTTCCTTGTCTGGCTTGAAAGTGACAATTGTGCCTGTATTTTGTGCCTCTCCAATTGTTTTCAGGCCAGTCACTGGTACGCCTCTCTCATACCTCTGGAAATAAATCTTACCATCTCTTTTTACCTTTACCTCAAGCCATTCCGAGAGTGCGTTGACCACATGCACACCTACACCATGCAAGCCACCAGAGACCTTGTATGTGGTTCTGTCAAATTTGCTGCCTGCATGCAACACGGTCATTGCGATTTCCACGGCTGGCTTTCCATACTTTGGATGAATGTCAACTGGAATCCCACGGCCATTGTCCTCCACAGTCACACTTCCATCCTCGTTTATTGTTACATAAATTTCTGTGCAGAAACCTGCCATTGCCTCATCTATGCTGTTGTCTACAACCTCGTTCACGAGATGGTGAAGTCCACGGCTGTCCGTGCTGCCTATGTACATACCTGGCCGTTTTCTGACTGCCGTGAGACCTTCCAGAACTTGGATGCTTGACGCATCATATCTAACTGCATTTTCTGCCACGGTTACCACCATCTCAAATCTATTTGGAACCAATTTTCCAAATACTCTGTGGGTATATATAGGTTCAGATTAGAGGTTTAGAATTGCTGGCTAAACTAATACTTCCTCACTTCCCTTCTCCTTTTCTTCCATACCACAAACGCAGCGATTGCTCCAGCAACCGCAATGCCCGCAGCAATCCCAAATACCAGGTTTGTTGGCTCTTGCCTTACTTCAAATTCCAGCACTGTTCTCACGGTGATGCTTGCATTCACATACCCTGCTTTCTTCGCTACAATCTCTACCTCCACCTCAAATCCTGGCTCACCCTGGCTAAAACTAAGTTCAAAACAAACCTTTCCCTGCCCATCTGTGGTTTTTTCCACAACTATCCCATACCTGTCTATTCGCAACTCCACCGTTGCATTGGGAATTCCAACACCGTTCTCCGCATCCAGAACTTGCACGCAAGATTTCCATTTTCCTTCCTTTACATTTCCATCTGCCTCCAACACTATACTCATATGTCTCTCCTTCGGGGCTGGCAACAGAGTGATTCTAGTACTGTTGCTAACTACACTGTAGTTCGCACAAAAAACTGTGGCTTTGAGCACTCCTTCCTCTCTGTTTATCACGGTTCCTGCAACAAATGTAGTTGTGAAAATACCGCTCTCATTTGTATAACCCTCTGTTTTCTCTAACATGCCAGTAAGATTTACCATGCTTAAGACAACATATGCGTTAGCCATTGGCTCATGCGTTCCATTCCGCTCAACATAAACCGTAATTGTGGTGTTCTCTCCATTGCCCAATACTCCTTTACCTGCTACAAGACTCACATTCAATCTGGTTGTAGTTGCTTGCACCACTCCACTCTGTGCTCCGCTCCCCTTCTCGTTCACTGCTGCAATTCTGTAATAGTATGTGGTGTTCTCTGCCACATCCATATCCACAAACTCTGTAACATTTCCTACTCTCACATAATCCGCTTGCCAGTTCGGAAAAGTGCTTCGAGATATCTCATACCCAGTTATGGGCAAGCCGCCACTTTCTCCAGGTGGTTGCCATCGCAACACTATCTTATTCTCATATCCAATTGCGAAAACATTCTCAGGCACACCAGGATACTCACCAGGTGTCGCATTAACGATGTTCGATTTTCTGCTCTCGCCATTGCTGTTCATGGCTGTAACATAATAGTAGTAGGTGATACCATTGCTCACATTTCTATCCGTGTAGTTTAGGGCTGAGGAGTTCCCGATGTGCTCCCAGGCCTCTGGCTCCGTTGCCCTGTAGATGTTGTAGTGGGTTATGTCTGAGGCACCAGAATAAAATGGCTCTTTCCAGTCAAGATACACGAAGCCATTGCTTGCAGAGGCATTCAGTTCAAGTGGTGCTGTTGGCTCACCACGGGGAATGTATGTGAGCGGATAATAGTCCTTTGCTCCTGCATCGCCTCCAATCTCATAAGGCAAGTCAACAATCCCATCATGGTTGTTGTCTGGGCTCTGCCAGTCACTCCAGTAGTTGCCTTCGCATGAAATTGACCAATCTATTTCTTTCCCATTGTATTGGGCACTTTGGTGAACATTTCCCCAAAAGGCGTTAAGTGCCACAGTTATTTTATATGTTCCATACGACCTGAAATCTTCTAATTCAATTCCATATTCTCTATTTGAAGTTATTCTGTTATTGAAAATGCAGAGACGGGAACAGTTAACGATTTTTAGTCCATAACTGTTATTATTCAGCGTATTTCCCCAGATGATTCTTTCTAGTGGATTTTCTGAGAATGGCCATGAAAGGTTCTCAATTTGGATACCACATCCACTGTTATTTTCAATGACGTTGCTCCATATCCTCAACTTGTATGGAGTAAGTGCACCACCTTCTAAAAATGGCAGATATACCCCACAACCGCCATTACCACTTATTCTGTTATTGCCTATCTCGGAAAAACCTGTTGGTAGGGACATGTTCTCAGAAATTTGCACTCCATGGCCTGTGTTGTTTGAGATTTCATTTCCAATTACAGTGGCGCCATAATAAACAAATACCCCCTTTCCATTATTGCATACAATTCTGTTGTGATATACTTCTCCTCCACCTAACCACAGCCCAGTTCCATCATTATACGCTATTGTGTTATTTTCTATTTTTCCTCCATCTACGGAGATACCATGACTATTCTCAACGACGGTGTTATTGGCTATATATACCTCCCCTGTTTCTTCAGTAAAATTTCTATGTTTTTTATCTCTTCCATCCGCAGACACTGTGATACTTATCCCCACAGAACAATTTGAGATTGTGCAATCCACAACATTTACTCTTTGGTCTATTCCAACATCAATATAAATTCCTGTGTGTTGTCTGTTTCCTATGATTGTTACATTTGCTAGCATGAAATGTTTTGAAACATTATAGATTGCGACACCAGTAGTGTTATTGGCATAAATCAGCCAATTCGCAATCACATATGGGGCTTCTCTACTTCCATTCCCATCAATTACCCCATTCTCGGGTGTAAAATCGTCATCCGAGTTTATTTCAATTGGTACATGTAGAAATTTTATAACCGCACTACCCTTGGAAGGGAAAGAGATGGATGTAAAAGAAATTGGTAAAAGTAGCATCAAAAATATAAAGACCGATAGAGAGAATATGCTTGACTTCATGTGTCTCCCCGCAATAGGTTTAGAGGATATGGGGAATTGTCTAAGGTTACACCAAGGGCTTTGGCACCAACTGCCCATGTGCCATCTATGTATGGAAATGGAAGGTCTGGAAATGTTCCGCTGCCATCCCATTTTTCAAGTACATCGTGCAACATTGGTTGTTGACAGTAGTCTCCTGTAATCCTATCAATGAGGTCTGGGTTGTACCGATTTATTCCGTAATCATTGTCGCATATGAGGTAATATGCCCAATTCCATGCTTCTGCAAGTGAAACGCAGTTGTCTTTATCGGTGGTATTTTCTGAGTTTACTGGGAAGCCGTTTGTTGCGTTAGTCACTACTGTTCCATTTCCTCTCAAACCTGAGATAAGATAGTAGAAAAAGGTAGTATAGTTTGTATCAGACGGTGCATACCATGATTGCCCGTAAGAGGTAGGCTCACCGTTATCATTATAACCACCTTCGTTAATTGTAGAAGTAACAATTATTGTGCGACCCCTCATTGTCTGGTTCCAATTAAGAATTGGATCGCGAAAATCTTTGCTGTAACAACTTCCGATAAGAATAACCAATCTTTTGAATGGATTTGCAATTCTTCCGATGTAGTTTGGTCCCATGAATTCTGATGACCACTCCCAGTATGCATTTGGGTCAGTAATATTATCTTCTGGGGTATTTGGGTTCAGTAGCCTAAATGCTCGTGTATAATTATCTGGATATGGGTCCAGCGAGCCATGGGATGTAACTGCAATAACTATCAAAGCGTTCGGTTTGCCTTGAATTGCATTATTTATTTGAGAGAAATTATTTTGAATGGACGAGGGCGTTGCAGGGCCATCGATAATTGCACCATTCCAGTTAGTGGCATTTTGGTGTGTTCCATTGTAATAGAGAAAGTAAATATCGCTATCAGTAAATCCTTTGCTTTTCAGGGTAATGTATGTGAGATATGCATCATTCCAGAAGCTCCATTTCGGTGCACCTGTTCCAGTATACTGATTCCTTCCCCAGCCCCCAATTATCAGGGCAATTCTCTTGTCATACACCTCTGGATTATGCACCTTTGCATCCTTCGTCGCAATCCCTCCATACTGGTAATCAAATGCTCGGATTCTTATATTTGTGAAATTCCCAACCGGCAAATTAGTGATTGTATATTGATAAGAGTAACTGAAACCAAGATATCCGCTGCTTCCAGGCCATTGTGTGGGTGCTGTTTTATTCCATGTGGAGTTCCAGTACACAATTGCATCTCCATCCGTTGAACCTCCCCAGCTAACCGTAAAATTTACCACCCTTCTGTTGTCATTATATGGCTGGTTCCAGTCATTTGTAAATGTTGCGGCTGTAATTTGCGGGTAATTTGATGCCAGAATTCCCAAATTGCCACTCCCACCCTGACTTACATCCAATGTTCCATAATATGCCTCAGTCATTCTTTCCAGCACCTCTCTTGCCATGCCATCAATAATGTAATTATCAAACCATGCATAAACATTTCTGTTGTATTCCTCCAGGGCTTTCCCTCTCTCGCCATTCTCTGCAAATTTTATCGCAATGCTTAGATGTTCCAGAAGAGACCCTTTTGCATTTTCAGATGCAAATACACTTGATTCCTGTGCCTCGATATATTCCTTGATTTCTATCAAGGCTTGCAGGCTTTCACTCTGGCTTTCTTCCCCACTCCCAACAACGCTCAGCCCTCCCAACAACAAAAACACTATGCTCATGCACACAAATCCCTTTATCATATATTATCACCTCAAAAATGGTAATATTATAGAGATATTTATAGTTTTTTTTACCTATTTATTTGGTATCTCGTATAATAGTTGTCCGACACCTTCCCAACTCTCAGTATCTCCTTATCCCCTTCATTCTCCTCTTCCAGAAATAAACCAGTAAGAAGCTCTCCCAAACCTAAAACAACCCAAATGTGAAATTCCTATATATGAGGAGATAAGCAAGCACATAGCTTGCAATTGCCCCAGTGTTCAGAAATGGGAGACCTGCCTGGGGCTTGCCCTTACTCACAAAGTACATCAAGAAAAGGAAGGATACATAGATTCCAACAATCACACAAATGGCTGTAAGTAGGTTTGCTGGAATGCCAAATCTTGTCGGATAATCAGGAAGAAACACATAACTGCTAACTGCAAGAACTGCAGGAATAACCACATCTCCAACACCCATGAACATTGCCTCTCGCTCCTCGCTTTCAATCTGTTTCAGAATTCCTTCTTGCTTCATAAAGGAGTAGTTTGACTTCTGGGGCACTACGAGAAGCACTGGAAGTTTCATTTTTGTAACAGAATCTGCAAGCGTAATCATGTGCTTTGTTCTGTACACCGAGATTGCATCGTAAATTGCCAGGGCAAGCAAGATGATGAAAGTGGGAAGGATTCCCAGCGAGATGCCAAGAATTGCAGCAATGCCCGCTGCACTCACAAGCCCTATGCCGTTAATCACATACCATTCGGGATACCATAAAAGAAACGCAATGCAAATAATTGTGAGATAGGAGGCAATTGAAAACGGAAAATCAATTACGCTATCCCCCTCGTAATAAGCAAAGGGTATTCCAAACCAGAGTAATGGATATACCACAAATAAGAAAGAAACAGAGATTGCAAAGAGGAGCAGATAACGGAGCATCTTTTCAAGTCCGATCTTGACAAGCAGGAGAATTATTGCAGTAATCCCGAGTAGCATAATTATGTAAAAGATCGGATTGACTGGATTGTTCGGGTCTGCAAACGCCTGCATTCCGAGTGCCCTGTAAAACGGAGAAAGAAAAATTGCAACAATTTGAGGTACAACAAGAAAAATACTCAGCCAGATGAATGATTTGCTTCGCATGCTGATTTACACACGGGTGGCAAAAACCACAGTTCCTGCAATCTTTGTCACTCTAGCCCGCACGATTTCGCCTGGCGATTTTGCCCCATAAATGTAAATGATGTAGGGCGGAATTCTAGCCACTCCGTCACCCTTCTTTCCCATCTCCTCAATCTTAAATTCGTATAGTTCTCCCTGCTTCAACTCAAACTTTTCCTGCTTTGGCTTGGCACTCTTGCCAGTGGTGACAGGTGCCCTTGCACCGCATGCCTCACATTCCAGCATCCAGATTCTATCCTCTTTCACAAGCTTAGTGTCTGGCCTGCCACATTCAGAGCAAATAACATAGGTGTTTACATAATTTTCAATTCTCTCATTCAGCATTTGGGGCGAGATTTTTGACTTGAAAATCACCCTTTTCTCTTTTATCTCTCCTGGCGTGCCAAGTTCCCTCAGAAGATAGGCAAGGAAATGCTCTGGTGTTCTTCGTATTACCTCAACAATTTCAAAAAAGTTTCTGAAGATTGTGTTTTTGCCTTCAACCATCACATCTGCCTTTGGGACCACGAAACGCTCGCCTGTGCCCTTCGTCTGGGGCATGTTCTTATAGGCACGCTCAAGCAATGCTTCATATTCCTCTTCAGTCATGATATTACCTCTTCCATCCATATTGTAGGAAGTTTTAAAGGTTACGGTGAACATAACACTTATGAAATAGGTAAAACAACAGCTTACTTTCTGAATTTCATCTTAAACAGATACTTCAAGTTCTTCGTACCATCCTTCCAGGAACTCAGCTTCACCTCACCCTTTCTAACGCGATATTCTATTGGAATTTCAATGCATCTGTTACACTTTCTAAATGCCTCAATCTTAATTTCCTCAGAAAAGGGCATCCCATCACTCTCAACTTTCAACTTCTTCAGAATTGCCTTCTTAAAAATCCACATTCCAGATTGGGAATCTCTTATTTTCACACCAAACAGAAGATTGCAGGTTAATGTAAGAATTTTATTTCCTATGCGGTGTTTGAAAGACATCACTCCTGGCTTTAAGGTGCTCAACCTGTCGCATGTGATAAAGTCAAGGTCCTCTTTGATGAGAAAGTCAACAAACTCGGGGATTTTTTCAGCAGGATATGTGGAATCGCCATCAAGTGTGGCAATTATTTCTCCAGTTGCTTTTTCAAATCCAGTTTTGTAAGCCCTTCCATAACCCCTTCTAGGTTCATCAATGACAATCGCACCCTTCTCCTTTGCAATCTCCCTTGTTCTATCCTTTGAATTAGTATCTACTATAAGAATTTCATATTCCAGTGGATTTTTCACAAAGAGGGAGACATTGGCTGCTGCAAAGGCATCCTTAATTGTCTGGATTACGCCGCCAATCGACGCCTCCTCGTTCATTGTGGGAATGATCACAGAGACCTTCATGGTTTTCCAAAAACCCTTCAGCATGATAAACATTTTCTTTCATCCAAATTCCATCCTCCACATCGCTTATATACCTTTTCCATTTTCTATCACACCATGCGAGATTATCCAATAAAGCCAGGTAACTACAAGAACATTGAAGGCGAGAAACTACTATCCCTTGTAAAGGAGATTTTCGGAAATGCCACACAAGAGGGAAACCTGATAAAAGCCAGTTATGGTGCTTTGAAGGAACTACGGGTGTTTGCAAAGGACAAAAAGACACTTGCTGTTGAAACACTGATGGATAAAAATGTGCCTAACGAGGTCGCAGAAGACACAGTTAAAAAATACAACCTGTTTCTTGAAAGAGCAACTGGCTATACTGCAAAGGAGAGAGTGAAAAAACTCCAGAAGGAAGTTGCAAAAGACACTGAGTAAAAACAAAAAATAGAAAAAAAGTTTTGAGATGCTAAGCTACTGCTTTCACTGATTCGGGTTCAGAGAATTCCACAATGTCTTCCTCGCTCAGCCCCAGATACTCCTTCGCCTCGTCCTCCATTTCCTCGAGCTGGTAAATGAGGGGCTGGAGCTCTGTGGTATCTTCACCAAGTTCACTGAGTTCTCGTACCAGAAGCTTAGCATCGCTTATCGTATGGCTTTTCATCCAATCCTTCACGGATTTTGGGATTGAATTCAGAACCCTTCCGTTAATGTGTTTCTGGTTCATTTTCCCACCCCTTTGTCTGCTTTTTGTCTGCTAATTAAGATATAGCGTCGGACATATATAAGACTTTCGGTGAGAGATTTTTACACACCATGAGGAGGAAGCTGGGAATAACCATTATATATCCTCCTGTAATTCTATTTTTGGTGAGGCAAATGCACCTACGAAAAGCGATTATAGTGGTATCATGCTGTGTACTTATTTTGGGAACAATTTTGACCGTATCCTGTAATTCTGTAGCTGAGAAATTTACGGTTCGCACACCCATCCGTATCAACGGAGACAATGGTTTCACTACCACCAATGGCGTGGTTGCTGGTAATGGCTCAGAGACAAACCCTTACATCATTGAGGGCTGGGAAATTGACGGCTCTGGCTATGGTTTTGGAATTTACATCGGAAACACAACTGCGTATTTCATCATAAGGAACTGCTATCTTCATCATGCCTCTGGGAATTCTGGTGATTTTACGAAAAACTCAGGCATCTTTCTCTACAATGTAATCAACGGAAAAATTGAGAGTAACACAATCTCAAGCAATGGGATTGGCATTTATGCTGTCTTCTCAAGTGGATGCACAATTACTGGCAACACAATAATCCAGTGCACTGACACAGGACTTCAGATTTATCTCACAGACACATTTACCGTGAGTGCAAACACAATTTCAAACAACCCATGTGGTGTACTACTCGACGCTTCCACCGGCTGCACCCTCACTGGAAACACATTCTCCAATGATGGGGTTGTAATCAGAGGAGAGAGCTTAGAGTACTGGAATTCGCACACAATTTCCACAACCAACACTGTGAATGGAAAGGCACTATATTATTACAAAAACACGAATGGCATCACTGTGCCTTCTGCAGGACAGATAATTCTTGCAAACTGCACCGGGTTTTCTGTCAAGAACCTTGTGATTTCTGGTACCACAACTGCCCTCCTTGCAGGTTTCACCTCCTCCACGAAAATTGAGAGCTGCAATTTTTCAGGCAATTATTATGGAATTGAATTCTATTCTTGTGATGGAAACACCATAAACACCACAACCACTAGCCAGAATGGCATTTCTGGAATTGCATTCACAAATTCAAACTGGAACAGGTTGAACACCCTCACTGCTGACACAAATCAGGGTACTGGCATCCTTCTCACAAACTCAAACAATAACACACTGCATGGAATAAAAACTAATGGGAACCAGAACACTGGAATTAAACTGGATGCAAGTAATAGCAATTACATTATTAACAGCCAGGGGAGCCAGAACGGAGAAGATGGAATTCAGTGTGTTTACTCGCAATGGAATGTAATCTCTGGCTGCAACGCAAATGGCAACGCAAGGTATGGCATTGCTCTCACAAACTCAGATGAGAACAGTGTAGCAGGTTGTAATGTCTCTGACAACACTGCTGGCATCCGTCTCTACAGAGCAAATTCCAATAAAATTTCTGGCAACACGGCAATGAACTGCAATGCTGGAATCAACCTCAACTACTCCTGCGATTCCAACCAGATTTTTGGCAACAACTTGCTCAGCAACAACCATGGGCTCTTTCTGTTATATTCAAATGGCAATAACATTTCAGCCAACACACTCAAAAACAACAACATCGGTGTGCAGGTGCAATCCTCAAACACGAATCTGATAACTGCTAACGACTTTTCGTTCAACTTAATATTTGGCGTGAACATCACCTCAAGTTCAACTGGCAACCGCATCCATACAAACAACTTTATTTCCAATGGCAACATCAACAAACAGAGTGCAGACAATGGCACCGCAAATTACTGGAATACAAGCATTGCAGGAAACTTCTGGGATGACTGGACTTCGCCTGATGCCAACCATGATGGAATTGTGGATAACCCGTACACAATAAACGGGAGCGCACTTGCAAAGGACTACTATCCCCTTGCTGCAAAGGCACCTGCAATTCAAATAGTGCATACACCACCTGGTACAGCATATCTCAATCAGCCCATCATCATCGTTGCTGAAATAAAGAGCATCTACAATCTCACAGATGCGAAGCTTTACTATCGCCCAGTGGGCAGCAGCACCTGGTATGCCCTTACAATGACGCGCACCTCTGGAAACGCAACAGATGGTATTTACCAGGCAACAATTCCAGCGCAAAGTGCTTCTGGCACAGTAGATTATTATATTACCGCAACAGATGAAAAGAGCGGTGTTGCCCAGACACCAGTGTATTCAGTGCAGGTAACCTCACCAACACCAGAACTGACTAGCATTCTGGTTTTACTGCTGTGTGCTGCAATCCTGCTGTTCCGCAAAAAATCAGAATTCTAATTCCCCACAGAGACCAACAATCTCTCTGTAAAGAGTCATCACTCGCTCCGCAGCACTATGCAATCCCTTTTCCTCCAGCTTCTTTACTTCCTCCTCAATTCCTGCAATTCTATCATGGGCAATAAGCTTATCTGCGAGGCACACAATCTTCTCCTCCAGTGTTTCTGGAACAAGAGGCTCATTTCCAAGCCCTAATTTAATTGCTTCCTCCCTGGTGATGCCACCACCCACATGCCTCTCAATAATTCTCACAATCCTTTCATCAAGCCCGAACCTCCTTGCAATTTCTCCGCCTTTCACACCATGGGCAACACCATGGGTGATTGCTCGCCCAATGTCATGGAGAATCGCACCTGCAACCAAGAGTTCGATGTTGACTGGCTGCTTGCATTTGCTCGCAATTTTTAAAGCCACTTCCTTCACAAATAAAGTGTGGGCAATCACTTCCTGCGAGCATCCCGCCTTTCTGAGAATTTCAAGGCATGCCTTCTCGTCCGGAATTGTTTCACTCGACAATTTCCACAGTCCCCTTCGCCCCATCTAGTTTCAGCTGCGCACCATCACTAATTTTAGAAATGTCCACAGAATCCACTGCAGGGATTCCCGCAAGGATTACACCAGTTGCAACAATGGTCTCCATCTTCTGGTTTATTATTGCAAGAGGGGCTTTGTCATACTTTTTCAATCCGTAAATCACATACGAGCCAACTGTTGAACCCTTGCCGTTTGGAAACACAAGGACTTTACCTGCTACACATTTGCCCTCAAGCTCATGACCCTTCTCAATCACAATTCCTGTCTTCGGGTCAACACCACCATAAAAGCTGAGCGGCGTTTTTGAAACTATCGCAGTGCCTTCAACAATTCCCGGGCTTATGCCCCTTCCTTGCAACATCATTCCAGCACCCTCCTGATTAAGCTTTCTGTATCTCCGAAAATTACCTTTGCTTTGCAGAAGCCAGGCAGATAATTCGCTGCCTTTCCTGAATTCACAGCAATTGTTTTGAAACCCATTTCTTCAACAGGAGCAACAACAGTGCATGTATCCGCCACAATTTTTCCACCAGCAGCTCTGATTTTCTCATCATAGCCCATTCTTATCGCCAATTCTTTCACTCCTCTAGAGGTACAAACCCACAGCGGTTTCTTCAGTCGCTTGCCCTCGACAAGCATCGCAACAGTCCTTATCTCATTCAGCGAGGAATGGGGACAACCGAGAATAACGATGTCTGGCTCTTCGCCAGAATTTAAATTTTGGTAGGTTTCTTTCAACTCTTTCTCACCAAATGAAATTTTCTCAAGTCCTTCTGGAGAATAATTTTTTGCCTCTGGTGTCAAGCCATCAACATGGTATAGAGCAACTGCCCCTGAAGCAGCCATTGCAGCACCCAAAGCTTTCAGCGCATCCACACTTGGATGTGTTATGCCTGTAAAATACGGCACTCTGTCTTTCACAATTTTGCCCACAAAATAGCCCAGTGCCCCAAAATCCGCATCTGTTTTCAATTCCACATTCACAACCACATGCATATCTGGCTTTCTGTTCTCATCAAGATGAAAACCATAGTTTGGTGTTCTGCCCAGAATTGCAGCTGCAAGTGCAGAGGGCCCACCTTCCCTGTTGGTTCTTGCACCAATGACTGAATTTGCAAATGAAACCGCAGATGATTCAGACCAGGCAACATGCTCTTTAAACCTCGGTAGATTCCCGCTCAGATAGGGCGTGCAGGTAGCCGAAATTACAATTCCCATTTTTCTGAAGGCATCAATAATTCTCAACTGCTTCCCAACGAAATGCTCTGGAAAACCAAGCTCCTTCCAACTTTCTATGTCCATTCCTGCAGGATTAAGAAATGTGAGCACAGATACCTTTGCACCTTTACCAGCAATGTCCTCGAGAAATTCCAGTCCAGGATCTCCAATTGACTTGTAGGAAACTCCTGCCACCTGTGCTGAAGCAATTGGAATCATCTTATCTGCATTGTAGATTTCACCAAGGCGAACGAGCAAGCGAAGCATCCGCTCTGCTACTTCTCCATGTTCTCCAGCCAAAATTCGCTCTTCTTCTTTGGTTAAAAACACAGTTACCACTCTCCTGACGAAAAAAAAGGTTTGAGTTTGACTGGCTTAATCTGTAACTATCTCAAAGTTCCCATGCTCAAAAATCAGCGGGAAATAACCTCTTCTGTGATTTGTTCTTCGCATCTTCATTATACTCAGGAACAGGTTCACTGCGTTCATTTCCCTGCGCAAATCCAGATGGATTATGCCATCTGCAAGAAAGTCCTCACCATAGCTCATTGAGCCACCTGTTTCCTCATGTATCAGGAAAGTTGTTACCTTGAGGTCACGCAGCCATTCAAACAACTGGAAGAGTTCATCTCTTGGCTCCTTGAATTTTGCCAGCATTTCAAGCACAGGCAGCGAGTCAATCACGAGCAAATCAAAATTGAAGTTGCTCTTCAGATTGAGAATGTACATTCTAAATATCTCAATCCATGCTTGCTGTGTCAGCTGGGTCATCTTTTTTCGCAGCAATCCGAGGTCAAGCACACTCAGGTTTGAATCCACACCAGGAGGTGCAAATCCCATGCCACCCATGTTCTCAATCAAACTTGAGGCACTCTGTTCCAGGCTCACATAAAGTGCTTTCCTCCCTGCCTCCTCCACATTTTTGTAGATTATGGAGTAGGCAATTGAGGATTTCATTGTGCCCGGCTTTCCGAGCAAAAGCACTACACTACCCTCGGGAATGCCGCCATCCATTATTTCGTCCAGTCCCCTTACAAATGTCTTCACTCTTGGTATCATGGTAATCCCGCTTCATATATAGGATGGTAGTATATATATTCTTTGAGAGTTAGACGCCATGCTCTTATCAGTTTACTCATTTATCAATTTTTAGACCCTCCCGTATCCATTTCACCTCTTCCTCAAAGCCCTTAACCATGGGAAGCAAGGCCTCAATCCTCTCCCTTATACTTGTTTTTGCCTCAACACTGGCCTCAAAATATTTTGTAGCGAGCACAGCACACTCAAGAATGGGAATAAACTTTTCCCTTGTAATCACACCTCTCATCTTACCGAACCTCTGAATTTCGCTCGCCTCAATCAAAAGACATCCTGTTTTTCCAACCCAGTCCTCAACAATCTCAAACTTTCTCTGCTCAACATTTGCAATCACACTGAATGTTTCTTTGAGATAAGGCACACCTTCCCAGAAAAGGAATTTACTCTCCTCCAGTTCCTGCACATTATTGTTATGCCCCACCAATGCACATCTGATTAAAAGGGCAAGCTGCTCTGGCGATACAAAGTTTATTGAAAATTTTTGATTTTTAATAAGATTAGCATAGGTGTTAGAATTCTCAAAAACCCTCAGGTGGTAGTGTTCCTCCTCTTTCCAGACACCAATTGCAGCAGCGTTTATGTGCGAATTTCTCGTAACAACAACTGTCTCAATTACCTTCATCTGGCTTTATCTCCTTTACCTGTTTTTCCTCCTCAATCAAATACTTAATTCTGTTCTCAACTCTTGTCAGTTCTTCCCTGCATTCGCTCAGAAGTTTTGTGCCCTCCTCAAAGTAAGCCAGCATCTCATCTAGCGACACTTCCCTTTTCTGTATCTTTGCGATTATCTCCTCTACACGCTTCAATTTTTCTTCAAAATTTTTTCCAGTTTCCATTGTTCCACCTCTTTTCCAAGCACAACCGCATCCACAACTGCATCAATGAAATGAATTCTAACATGTTCATCAATCCCGAGTTCTGTACCACGCACAACAATCTTGCCCTCCTTTGTGATGTAAGCATACCCCTGCCTCAAAATCTCCTCAGGGTTCAGGGAGACAAGCAATGCCTCCGCCTTCTCCACCTGCATTTTTCTGTGCTGGAGGTAATCCCCCACAGCATTTTTCAGTCCCTGAGAAAGCATCCCCACTCTCATTCCATAAACCTGCACAACTCTGTGAAACTCCTCCTTTGAAATTTTAGAGGCAAGTAAATCAAGGGATACATGCAACTCTTGCAGGCAGGACTGGACTTCACTCACAAGTTCTTTTCTAGCTTCCTCAACTTCCTCGCAGGCCTTTTTCCACTGTTCGTAAATGAACTTACCAGCATACGAAGGCGTTGGAAACTCTCTGTCTGCAGCCATATCCGCCAGTGTTCTATCTGTTTCATGCCCGATACCAGTTACCACAGGCACCCTTGAATTCCTTATCGCTCTCACCACAATTTCCTCGTTGAATGCCCACAAGTCCTCAATACTTCCACCACCTCTTGCCAGCACAATCACATCCACATTGAGTGTGTTCAGAAGTTCAATCGAACGCACAATGCTCTCCTTTGCTCCCTCTCCCTGCACCAGCGTATTAATAATGTAAATCTCAAGTCCCCTTGCATCCTGGAGTGCGTGAAGAATATCATGCACAACCGCCCCTTTCAGAGAAGTCGCAATTCCCACCTTGAAAATGTATCTTGGGATTTTTTTCTTTACTTCTGGTGCAAAAAGGCCTTCAGTTCTTAAACGCTCCTTGAGGCGTTCCAGCTTCAGATAAACCTCGCCAACGCCTCCAACAAAAAAATTGTCCGCAATCAAGTTCAATTTTCCCTCTCGCTGATAAAACTCAAGGTTCCCATGGACAACTACACTTACTCCATTTTTCAGCTGAGAAACTGATTCTGGTGGATTGAACATCACCACATGAATTATTGAAAACTCATCTTTAATATCAAAGTAAACCTGGGTGCCACGGATACGGAAATTGCTTACCTCCCCTCTCACATAGACATCCAGAAAACTTTTCTCTGCCTTAATGTGGTTTCTTATTTTGGAGGCAAGTTCTGTAACTGAATATATCTTTATTTCCTCAGCTGTTTGCATTCGCACCCCTCATTTTGACTTTTGTCCCATTGCTGGTTTGCATCACTTCATACACAGTATCTGCAGCCCCTTCCAGTTCCTGCTCATGGGAAACCACAAAAATCTGGCCATCTCCATAGCTCTCCTTGATTCTGCCAAGCAACTCTCGCAGAGAGTTTATCTGCTCACTGGAGAATCCGTCAGTGGGCTCGTCTAGAATAAGCAATGCATTCTCCCCAAAGAAATCCCTTGTGAGCACCTTATTCAGTGCAAGGCGGTAAGCAAGCGAAAGAGCTGTGCCCTCGCCACCACTCAAATTTTCAAATGGGCGTGTGTAACCATCTCCCACCATGATTTCTGGTGTGAAATCCTCGTCAAGCGTGATTTCCATCTCGGAGTTTTCAACCAATTGCTGGAAGAAAGTTCTGAGTTCTGCCTCAATCCTGTACTTTGCCTCTCTAAGCACATTTTTCTCAATCTCCTCGTAACATTTTATCAATTTTTCAAGCCAGCCCAGATACCCACTCATCTTTTCTATCCTGCCTCTGATAGCCCGCAACTCCTCCACTTCTTTTTCAATCTCTGCAATTCTCTTTCTTTTCTCCTCAACCTGTTTCCGTATCTCAGCAATCTTTGCCTCCTTTCCTTTCAGCTCGCCAAACTTTTCATTCAGCATTTGCTGGGTTTTTCCATGTTCCTGCTCATCATATCCAATTTCCGCCAGCTCCTTCTCAAGCTCAATTAGATGCTGGCTAACCAGCAGAGAATTCTTTTCCATCTCCTCTATGCTCCCTCTGAGTTTTTCCAGCTGCTTTTCTCCTTCCTCAAGCACCACAACCAGCTTCTTCCATTTCTCCTCATACTGGTTAAGTTCAGAAAGCTTTTTTTCATTCTCGGCATAGCGCTGTGGGTCAAACCCGATAGATTCAACCTCTCTCCTTAACCCTTCTATCTCTCCTTCAACACATTCGCGCCTCTTTTTCTTATCCACCAATTCCTTTCTCTTTTGCTCAATCTCCCTAAGCATCTGGAGAAGCTTCTCCCTTTCCTTCACCAGTTTCCGCTTCTCCTTAATCTGGCTCTCCAGAAAAACCTGTCTTGCATTCACTTTCTTTACCATATTCTCCTTTTCGCTCATCGCTTTCCTTTTCTCCCCCACTTTTTCCTCAATCTCATTTACAATCCGCTCGATATGCTCTTTTGTGAGTGGCTGTTTGCACTTTGGACACGCCTGCATTTTTGTAAGCCCAGTCATCTCTTTTTTTTCTTTCTCAGCTGTCTCAATCTCTTCCTTCAGCATTCCAATTTCAGTTCTCAACCTCGAAATCTTTGCTGTATTCTCCTCCTTCTCTGCCTCAAGCTTCTCCAACTCAATTTCTAGATTCCCATACTCCTCAATCTTCTTTTCTAATTCCTCAGAACCTGCAACAACAGTTTCCAGATTGGAAATCTGCTCTTTCAATGCCTCCAGCTTACCCAACCGTTCTCCAATCTGCACCTCAATTCTATCCACCCTCTTCTTTTTCTCTTTCTCCTTTTCAATGGATTTAGCAATCTGGAGATAGTTCTCGTGAATTGGCTGCAGCACTTCAACCTGTCTTCTTCCCTCCTCAAGTTCCTTCCCCAGCTTCTCAATATCCCTCTTGGCTCTTTCAATTTCCCGTCCAATCTGGTCTCTCCTAGCAACTAAACCACTTTTTTCCTTCTCCAAACCTTCCTTCTTTCTCCGCAATTCCTCAAAGTTTTTCAGCTTTCCCCTCAACTCCGCAACTTCATGCTTTAAAACTTCAATTTCCTGCTCAATCTTTCCTGCTTCACTCATCATCGTTTCCAGTTGAACACTTTCAACATTCAGTTCTTGCTCCCTTCGCTCGATTTCAACAAAATTCTCCCCCAATCTCGCCATTCCGACCTCTATCTCCCTCTCCAGCATTTTCCTTACCTCATTCGCATTCACTCTTGCCATCCCATAAACCTCACAGCCAAAAAGCTGGGAAATGGTTTTCTTCTTTGCTTCTCTCTCCTGTTTCAAATTGGCGAGAATTTCCTTCATTTGCTCTTGCGGGACATAGAGCGCAAATTCATACATCTTTGAAAATGCCTTTTTTTCTACTCTCCCTCTAGGACTCACTATTTTCAGGATTAGCTCATCCGCTTCAGTTGGTGAGAGTTCTTGCCTGCTGTGCTCATCTTCAATTACAACTTTCTCCTGCTCAATTCCCTCAACCACCTCTCCCTTTTTCCTGCCAGTCTTCCTCCGCAATCTCCTTGCTATTGTGTATTCTTTGCCATTTGCAACAAAGGTCAATTTGACAGAACCTTCTCTTGCACCTTCCCTCAAAAGTTGTGTGTAGTCAAGGCCACGGCTCTTGCCAAACAACGCAAATTTCACAGCCATCAGAATTGTGCTTTTTCCAGCCCCAATGTCGCCCTGAAGAAAATTGAGTCCGTTAGGAAACTCTATCTCCTCCTGAACATAGCTCCTTATGTTTTCAAGCAGAATCTTTCTTATCTGCACTTACTCACCTCCCAGCCCTAGTTCTTTCCAGACCTCACTCTTGATTCTTCCAAAATAATCCTTATCACTTTCACCCTCAAGTTTCTCAGCACCAAGAATGTGTAAGAACTTTAGCGCTTGCCTCGCTGCCTCCTTATCCTGAAAAACTTCTTCTGCCACCTTCCATTCAATCTCCGCAACACTCTCTCCATGGACTACATGCTCAATCTCATCTATTGGCTCTCTAAGCCCTTCTCTGTTTACAAGCACATCAATTGCTCCCCTTTCGATACCAGCTTTCGCAATTGCTTCAAATGGAATCTGTGAGCGTTTGCCCTCAGAAAGCTTTCCCTCCACCTTCAAATACACAATTGTGTTGCTCAATTCCTTCTTCTCAATCCAGTTTTTAAGTTGCTCCTCCACCTCGCCAGGAGTCGTGGTTCCGAAAGAAAATTGAGCAAACATTATGTCGGGAATTTCACCTGGATGCCCAGTGAGTTCTGCAAGAGAATAAACATCCACAAATGTAAGATTTTCTTCACCAATTTTGTCGTCAAAGTCCAGAAGATAGATGCCAGGCAATCTCTCAGTGTTTTCTTCAAGGTCTTTCGTGCTTGAGCCGAAAAGAGCACCAGGATATACTATTGGTCCATACCCCTTTACAAGGTTCACACTTCTCCTGTGCACATGCCCACATGCATAGTAATCAAAGTTTTTAGGAATTAGAGAAAGAGGAACGCCTTCATCTTCCCGCAAAAAATCTGGGCGATACTCTGCAACTGCGGAATGCAAGAGAAAAATCCTTGGTTTCGGGATTTTTTCAAGTGCCTCAAAATCCAGTGCTGCTAGATACGCCGCCTCAATCTCTCGCTTTCGTCCATGCACGCCAACAATCGCAACACCAGTTTTATCAATCACTGGCTGAAGTTGGATTTTTTCATTCTCCCCATATTCCATTCTCTCCACAGAAGTGATTCTCTTTGCAGCAGCAAGCACATCCACGGAAGAGCTGTGCGTCGGACTGGCATCATGGGAACCATAAACCACATAAACCCTTATCCCGTGCTCATCCGCATCCGTCAGAATTGATGCAGCCTCCTTTTGCACCTCTATTTTCACCACATTTCCATGGAAGAGGTCACCAGCAATTAAAATGAAATCCACATCGTATTCTTTGCAGAACTCCACAACCATTTTCAGAAGTTTTGCAGGTGCATCTCTCAATGCCTCATGCTGGGCTTTGAATGCCCCGAGGTGGACATCCGCAAGATGGACAAACCTTATCTTTTTTTTGGCTGGAATTTTTACCTGGTTATCTCTCAGGTTTTTCGTGCTTCTTTCGATAATCTGGTTTGTATTCTGAGATTCCGTCTTTTTCTCAGATGCTTCTTCCCGCACATAGTCCAACAAACTCATGGTTAAAAGGATGCTTGAGGAGTATTTAAAGATAGAAGGGAGGGGTGAGTGAAAGTGCTCGACTTTACTTCTTCCCTGTAAGATGAGCCATAAATGATAGTCCTCAAGTGCAGGTGCCAATTGGAGTTCGTTTGCATCCCATCTATACCTTCCCAATCTCCGCTCTCGCCTTCTCCTCCCATTCCTTGTTCCCAATCTTCTCAAAGAAAGCCAGTGCTTTGTCCAGCAACCCCTTGTCCTTCCGAAGCTTCGCGAGTTCAAACAAAGCCTTGTAGTAATCTATATCCAGTTTGCCAATACTTTCGTAAATCTCAACTGCCTTTGCTAGGGCTTCGTTCCCCTCAGTCACATTACCCTCTGCAGCAAGAAGTTTACCTGATACAGCAAGGAAAACACCTTCCAGTTCTTTCAAACCGAGCTCGCTAACAATTCCCTTTGCCTCCTCCAGAGTTTTTCTGCAGCTCTCAAAATCTTTTAATGCAAGAAAACACTCCACCATCGCCAGCATCCCCTTGCACAATGTTGATTTATCCCCAATTTTTCCAGCAAGCTCAATGCCTTTTGTGTGATACTCTAGTGCCTTATCGTACTCTCCCTCGTCGTAATAGAGAAGTCCTATGGTGTTGTAAGAAATCGCAATCCCCCTTAGATTTCCGATTTTCTCCATCAATTCCAGGCTCTTTGTGTAAAATACTAGTGCATTCTCGTATTCTCCTTTCTCGTGATAGATAAGGCCTATATTGTTATAGGAACTTGCAATTCCCCTCACGTCACCAATTTTCTCTCTCAATTCCATACTCTTTGTGTAAAAACACAGTGCCTTCTCGTATTCTCCTTTGTCCTGATAGAGAATTCCAATGTTGTTGTAGGAAGTTGCAATGCCCCACACATCCCCGATTTTCTCCATCAATTCTTGGCTCTTTGTGTAGAACCACAGTGCCTTCTCATAGTCGCCCTTGTCGTGATAGAGAACTCCCATGCCATTGTAAGTTCCTGCTAGTTCACGCAAATCCCCTCTTCTCTCACGTATTGTCAGGGCTTTTGAATAAAACTCCATTGCTTTTTCGTACTCTCCGAGATACCAGTAACATGTTCCAATTCTATGGATTGTACTTGCCATCTCTTTCTCTACATTTGCCTTTTCAAACACTTCATAGGCTTTCTCCTGCCACTCTATTGCCTTTTCGTACTCCCCTTTTCGCTCGTAAACCAAGCCTTTTACACCCCATACCCTTGCAAGTTCAATCCTTCCTTTTTCTACACCAGTAAGCAGTTGCTCCCCTCGCTCTACTTCAGCCATTGCTTTCTCGTATTCTCCTTTTTGAATGTAAATCTCGCACCGCTTTCTGGAGATTACTCCCGCCTCAACAGGTTTTTCTGTTATCAGCTCTGCTATCCAAATTTTAAGAACAACCAATGCCTCATCATAGTTTCCAGTCAGCTCTAGCACCTCTCCAAGCTCCTCCAGCACCTGCATCCTCAGTTCTTTGTAGCCAGCTTCATCTCCCATTGCTTCTAGCACTGCCTTGTAGAACTTGATTGCATCTTCATTTGCAAATCTTTCCTTTGCAAGTTTCCCTGCAGGCAGTCCATACTCTATCACTTTCTCCCGATTTCCCGCCTTGCTGTAGTGGTAAACAATGTCCCCTGCCACCTCCGCCTTCCCTTCCCTGTATTCCTCCTCAAGCATTTTCCCGGCAATCTCATGATAGAGGGTTTTTAGCTCCTCGCCAAGCTCTGCATAAAGCACTTCTCGAATTTTTGCATGCTCAAAGCGGTATTTTTCTCTCAGTGCCTTGATTAACTTGTGAATCCTCTCTATGTTCAGAAGTAATTTCACAACCCGCACACGGTTCATCTCTGTAATTCTGGCAAGAATATTTGAGGTGAATTCCTCACCAAGCACACTTGCTGCATCCAGCAATTCTCTCTCCTCCCTTGCCAGTCGCTGCAAGCGTCTAAGCACGACCTCGTAGATTCTCTTCGGAATCTGCATTGTTGCTAAGTTGTAATGCCACTCGCCCCTGTCAAAATACAGTTGTTTCTCCTCGTATAGGTTCTTCAGAATTTCAATCACAAAAAAGGTGTTGCCCTCTGTCTCGGTGTAAATCTTTTCTGTGAATTCTGGGTTTATTTCAGTGCCGAGAACTCTGCAGATGAGCGTATGGCATCCTTCCTTGTCCAGCCGTTTCAACTCAATCTTCTCGAGCAACTCTTCCTTCTCCATTTTCTCCATTGCCTCAACGAGCTGGTGAACCTTACCATCATACCTTGTCACAATTTCCTCGCTTCTGTATGCCCCAAGAACGAGCACCGCATTTTTCCTCGTGTTTCTTGCTATATAGTGCAGCATTGCTAAACTTGAGGGGTCGCTCCATTGCAAATCATCAATGAATATCAGCACTGGCTTCTGCTTAGATATTCGCTGCAATCCTCTTGTTACATTCTCAAGCAAATTTGCCTGCCTTATCCTTACATCATCTTCAGCATAATCAATGCCCTCGTACTTTCCTGTGAGAAACAATCCCTTGAGCCGCTCTTCAATCCCAGCAATCTGTGTCCCTTGGCTGCTTGAAATTGCACTAGCAAACTCCTTCTCAATTCTCTCCAGCAACTCCCGCATCTCTGAAATCAGATACTCGTTCTCTCTACCTGTGGTTACTGCAACAAGGTTCAGCAACTTGCCAGGTACATTCGTGATGAAAAAATTCCCATAACCCATGTGGCCAATCTCCTCTCTCGCTTCTTTTTTCTGCATCTGGGAAACAGAGTCCTTCACAAAGGTTTCAACTGCTGTCACCATCCCCATGAAAATGTCAGCATCAAGGGCTTCAAGCCTTTCATGTTTGGCCACAATCACACCGCCCTTGTTCACAGCATAGAGTGCCTCAAGTCTTAGCGGTTTTGTTTCTGTGAGCAGATGGTCCAGCCCTGCATCTCTCAGCACCGCGGAAATAGGTGTGTAGGGTGCCAGGGACTCAAGAAAGCATTGGCCTCTGAACACCTGGAAGCCCTGTTTTTCAGCAACAGAAATCAATTCCTCAACGAGCCGTGTCTTGCCCACTCCACTCTCGCCAGCAATAAAAATGGTTGAGCCAGTTTTCTGCCCTGCCTTCTCAAGCTTCTGCTTCAGAAACGCAAACTCTTGATCCCTTGCAACAAATTCTGGTGGTAAATGTAGCATGGACACTCATCTCACTATATTGAAATTAGATATTTATCAATTTGCATGCTTATGCTCCAATCTCAAGTTAATTCCGACTAAATTGTATTTGTTCCACAAACCACTACCTTGCGAATAATTTGGAAAACTTCCTTGAGGTTACGATTATCCCACCACCAATTGCAGCACAGAGCAGCAGCAACTCAAATCCAGGTGTGGTCTTTGCCTCCGCTTTCTTCTTAACCGAGATTGTTACGGATTTCTCAGCATCAGCGTAGCCCGTCTTCGTTGCCTTTGCCTTCAGCGTCACCATCGTATCTTTTTCCACATTAGAGTTTGCAGTGAAGGAAAAAGTGGCACGGCCAGCATCATCTGTGGTCTTTGCAACATTGTCTATTGTCCCGAGTAGAGGCAACAATTCAAGCGTCACATTTGCACCAGAAATGGGCTGGCTGTTCTCGTCTTGTACCGTCACAGTGATTGCAATGGTTTCTCCTGCCTTCAGCTCTGCACTGCTCACCTCAATGCTCACGCTCATTGTGTGAAGAGAAGTTCCAGCCGGATAAACTGTGATGGATTTTTGAACATTTGCTGGATTATACCCGCTAGCACTCACATCTGCAAGGATTTTGCCTGTTGTATTCTCAGAAACATCTCCTGCGGTAAATTTCGTTGTGAACTCTCCATTACTGTTTGTGTAGCCGCTCTGCTGTTCGAATGTTCCTGGCACATCCACAGTACTCAAACTCACATATGCATTTGCCACTGGTTCTCCACTCGTAGCATTTTCCACCAGAATCGTGACCATGGAGAAATTCCCTGCAATTATTTGGGTCTGGGAAAGAGAGATACTCACAGTTAAGTTGTAGAGTTGTTGTGCACCACCTGATGGTGTCGCACTCACCTCTGTGCTTTTCGGACCTTCACCCACTGAATTTATTGCACTCACCGCAAAGTAATAGGTCTGTCCATTTGTTAACCCCGTGACTGTGTATGTTAACACATTTCCCACATTCTGGCTGTTTGTGTAAGAACCACTTGTTGTACCCCAGTAAACTTTGTAGGCAGTGATTGGAGAGCCGCCATCGTTCGAGGGTTGTTGCCAGGTGAGAGTAACTTGCTGGTCTCCAGCGGTTGCAAGAAGATTTGTGGGTGCTGAAGGAGTGCCAGAAGTAGAGAAGATTGTGAGAGAGACCTCGGCACTGCCGGGCTTGTAGCCACTGGCACTTACACTTGCAGTAATTTTTCCTGTGCTGCCTGGTGCACCACTATCTGCTGTGAAATTTGCAACAAAGATTCCGTTACCGTCTGTGTAACCAGTTTGTTTGTCGAAACTTCCAGCCAGATTTGCACTTCCAAGCGTCACCTCTGCTCCAGCCAGCACTGCCTGGGTGCTTGCATCTTTCACGCTAACCATTACCGTGGTTGTTCCACCAGGATTAATCTGGGTTTGTGAGAGTGAGATACTCACATTCATAACAAGCTCTCCAACAATGCAGATATATGTGGGTGTTCGCATTGATGAACTTGAAACACTGGCCGTGATATAGTATTTCAGATAACCTGTGCCACTCTGTGCTGGGATTGTGGCTTCGTAGATGCCGTCGGTTGACACAAGGTTCATCTGGATGCTGAGATACTGGCTACCTTGGAGAGGAAGATACTTCAATTCCACACCTGAAACAGGCGAAACTGTATGAAGCAGAGCATCCACCTTGATCTCTGAATTTTCTTCAACATACTTAATTGGTGTGTGGTATATCCAGATGAAGTTGTGCTGGCTCATTAGCGGAAATTCGTCTTTCACACCAGCAACGCCATCCAACTGGTATGGAGCATCCACTACAAAGTTGTTATCCGCATCAGGAGAATGCCAATCATTCCAGTAATTGCCGTAATTGTCAGGGCACCAGGAGTTTCCGCCTGTGCTGTCATAAGCTTGAGTATGGTTTGCATCATAACTTGCAGTTGCTCCATTGTTCCCTATGAAATCATTATGATGAATTTCATTTGAAGTTGAGCCAAAAGTGATGTAAACTCCATACTGGGTATTACTCACAATCTGGTTCTCTGCGATTTGCGAATCCTGTGTCTCCATAAAATGAATTCCGTTTTCACCATTTTGAGCAATGTAACACTGATGGATTGCGAGGGCAGTAGAACCATCTGCGAATAAGCCATGCTTTCCATTTGCAGTGATTGTGCAGTTCATTATATCTATATTCGTAGATTTGTAAGCAGATATTCCACACAATTTGTTTTCACTGAATTTTGATGTAGTGATTTTAACATCGCTGGAAAAGCCAATTTGCAGGCCAATGGATGCATTTTTGATTGTAATGCTGTTGATGTTTATTGCAGTGCTGTTTGCAATAATTAGCTGGCCATAATCCGCATTCAGTGTTTGCCCGCTCTGGGATTTTATGTAAATTGCTGGTTTTCCGTTAACAAGGTTATTATCAATTGAATGGGCAACCCAGTAATTTACTGCATCTCCATTAATCTGGATATCATTCTTGGTGAGTGTATTGCTCTGGACAGTTGTGTTCAGGGTATTCTGGAGCAAAATTCCCGCCTCTCCATTATCTGCCACATTGTTTCCTGCCACAACCACATTATCAGAATTTGCAACCATGATGCCATTCTGGGCATTGTTGTAAAGATGATTTCCAGAGAGGTGCACAAGCGTTGAGCTCCTTACCCAGATACCATTGTATTTATTTGCGTAAATTGTGCAGTTTTCCACTGTTCCATTGCTCACAAAGTTGAGGGCAATGCCGCAGCCATAGGGAGAAATCACGCACTTCGTAGCATTGTAAACAGTGCAATTCACAATCCTGAAATAAACATTGGTAAATTCTATGTAAATTCCAAATGCACCACCCTGGGCATCAATTTCAAGGTCTGAAATGATGTATGGGTCTGCTGCTGTGCCACTGCCAGCACTCACACCATTGGAGGCGTTAAATTCGGTATTGTCTGAAATGTGGATGGGTGGATGCAATGTCAAATCCCTCACAGAACTATAGCCATCGCCAGAAGCCCTGACAATCCCGAAAACCAGCAGGATTGTGATGAAAGCCAACAATGCTTTTTTCATCTCAATCACCGATGCTGAAATGGGCTCATGGGAAATAAAGGTATCGGTGGAAACTGGTGCTTATGTAGTTAAAACAATTTTTGCATCTAATGCGACCGGCTCAGAATCACAAATTATGAAAGGATTTATTTCTAGCTGGGCAACATCGTCGCCCTTTTCATCAAATAATTTCTGGATTCCATTGACTGCTTTTTCAATTGCTACATAGTCATAGTGGATGCCCCTAAAGCCCTTAAAAACAGCTGAAATTTTTGTAGAATTAACCATTCTTACAATCTCTTTTTTGGTAAGTGGAAGCTTGCTGAAAGCAATGTCCCCATAAATTTCAGTTAAAAAACCACCCGCACCGAAGCAAACCACAAGCTCAAAGTTTTCATCCTTTTTTACACCTAGAATAAACTCAACGGCATGCGGAATGTATTCTTCTATGAGGATTGCTCTCTGCGGAAATTTATGCCAGAAATTCATTATTACTACCCCAAGTTCATCTTTTGTGAGGTCTACATGAACTGCCCCCACTTCACTCTTATGTTTTATTTCTCCATCTAAAACTTTTGCTACAAATCGCTTTCCGCGAGGAAGTGAGGACAATATCTCAGAAAAATCAGAGGGCGGCACAATCCAGTATTCTGGTCTCTTTATTCCATAACTCTCAAGAAGGCGTTTTATTTCATGTTCGTTTCCCGACATCCCCCCATGCCCCCTTAAAGTGCCAGTCCACATATGTGCCCATTGCATTTACCGCACGCGCAACACTAGGATAGACAGGAATGTTCATCTGAGCAAATTTTTTTATCAAGCCCATTTGCAAACCCGGACATTTTACATACCCAAAAGCTGGAAGCTTATATTTACTGCATACCTCAGCAATCCCCGATACAATATCTGCATTCAACCGTTCGTTTGGTGTGATGCCAAATAACAGAATGTCAGAGCAACCTTCTGCAGCTAACATTTCAATTACTGACAGATAATGTTCATTTGTGCTCTCTGAAGTTAAATCCACAGGATTGTTCGGAGAAATATAGGATGGAAGAAGAGCACTCAATTTTTTCTTCAAACTCATTGAAAGCTCCGTGACCTCTATGTTTTCGGACCATCTTTCTTCTATGAGGTCAGCTGCGAGTATTCCATTTCCACCACCATTGGTGACAATCATAACCCTTCTGCCGATAGGTGGATATGGACAAATAAATGCCCGACTATAGTCGAGAAGCTCCACCTCATCTGATGCAAGAATCAGGTTCAATTGCTCCGTCACATCTTTAAAAATTCTATAGTTTCCACCCATCCTACCAGTGTGCAGCATCGCAGCCTTTGAGCCCTTATTGCCTCGCCCGCCTTTCAACAGAACGATGGGCTTTGGATACTCCTTGCATGTTCTAAAAAATTCTACGCCATTCGCAAGGTTTTCAAGGTAAAGGGCGACTACCCTAGTTTTTTGTAAATTGCACAAATCACGAATATTGCTCCCGCAATAAACACAATCATTCCACTTGTAGCAACTCCAACCAGTGCTGAAGTTATAATTCCCGTAATTACACTCACTATTGCAATTGCTACACTTGCAACCATCGTTCTCCTGAATGAAAGATTAAGCTGCAGGGCAGAAAGAGCTGGTATCACAACGAGGGCTGAGACCAAAATTACGCCCACAATCTTTATTGAAATCACGATTGTGATTGCTACTAGAACATCAAAAACAAGGTTGAATGTTGTCACTGGGATGCCTGAAAGTTTCGCAAAATTCTCGTCGAAACATAGAGCCACAATTTCTTTATAGAAAACGAGCATGAAGATTATAATGGTTAAACCGAGCAAACCGATGACCATAAGGTCCATGGCATTGATTGTGAGAATAGAGCCAAAAAGATATGAGAAGAGGTCTACACTGAAACCACCACTTAAACTGATAAGCACTAAGCCAGTTGCAAAACCAAGTGCAAGAAACACTGCAATTGATGCATCTGAAGGCGCAATCCCATGTCTTCTCATGTAGGAGATTGCCAGCACAGTTAGTATGGAAACAAGTAATGCAGTCAGGAGTGGAAGAAGCCCAAGGAAAAGCCCGATTGCAATGCCTCCAAACGAAGCATGTGCCAGGCCATCACCTAACATTGACTGTTTTTTGAGAACTATGAAAACTCCAACCATAGCACAAGCACTCCCTGCAAGAATCCCTCCTAGAACTGCAAACTGGAAAAATTGGTAGGAAAATAAGCTGGCAAGTACTGAAAAATCACTCATTTCCAAAGACACCCCTACACTCATGCCTGTGAAACACAAAGTGGAAATGCTCTCCATACACCTGTCTTAAAACTTTTTCTGGGTCCATTCTCTCATCTATGTGGCATGAATAAGTGCGCTGATTTACACAGATCACTCTCGACATCCTGCAGAACACCACAGAGAGGTCATGGGAGACCGAAATTATTGTCGTGCCTTTTTTCAGGTTTAAATCACTGAGCAATTTGTAAAATTTTTCTTGAACGCTGGGATCAACACCTGCAACTGGCTCATCAAGGAATAGAACTTCTGGTTCTCTCGCAATCGCCCTTGCAATGAAAGCGCGCTGCTTCTGCCCTCCTGAAAGCTTACCAATTCGTTTGTCTGCAAGGTGAGAAATTTCAAGAAACTCCATTGCCTCCTTAACTTTGTTCCAGTCCTCTCTACCTAGCTTCCTCCCCATATTTGTTCTTCCAATTCTACCCTGGGCTACAAGTTCCTTTACAGTTAGTGGAAACATCTCATCAAAATTTGTAGCATGCTGGGGCACATACGCAATCCTCTCCCATTCATCAAAATCATCAACTGATTTTCCAAAAATTCGGATTTGTCCTTTCGTTTTTGGCAGGAGACCAAGCACTGCCTCCACAAGCGTAGTTTTACCGCCACCGTTCGGGCCAACAATTCCAACATACTCCCCTCTAGAAATTGTAAACGAAGCATCAGTTATCACTGTAGTTGCACCGCGCCGCACTTCCAAATTTTCCACTTCAATCACTACATCCTTCCTCAATCCACTACCTCCAAGCCAGTTCTCAGGTTTTTCAGATTCTCATACATTATCTGAAAATAGTCCAAATTTGCATGTTCCCCTGTTCTTCCATGTACTGCATCCAAAACAAGGATTCCCGCACCCGTCTGATTTGCAAGGGTTTGCATGTATCTATCTGAATAACCTGGCTCTACAAACACATAGTGAAGTTGAAGTGTATTTATCAGGTCTACAAGCTTAGCCAGTTCAGTTGGGGATGGTTCTCGGTCAGCAGTGATACCAATTGCTGCATGAACATTAAACCCATATCTCTTACCCATGTAGTTGAAGGCAAGATGAGAGCAAATTATGGCATTTTTTGTCCTGTTTTTAAGTCCATTGGTAAAATCTGAGTGAAGTTTGTCTAGTTTCTTGAGAAGTGTTTCTGCGTTTGTCTGATAGAAATGAGCATTTTCTGGATCCGCAGCTTTGAAACCTTCAAGGATGTTTCTTACTTGAATTTTCGCTAACAATGGGTCAAGCCAAATGTGAGGGTCATAAATTCCATGCCCATGCTCTTCCTCTTCCTCACCTTCTGTCACTTCGAATGGAAAAACGGTGAAATAAATTTCGTTCTGGTTACTCGCGTTGAAAACCATTTCATAAATCCCAGGGTCTAGATGGAAAATATGGACAAAGCTGAGTGAGTAGCTTGCGAGAAGAGTATAGTTTAGAGATAGTGCAGGAGAAAGCACAGTTGTATTTCTCAGTTCAAAGCTAAAAGTTTTATTGAAAGCAAGAAGAATTTTTGATTCATGTGATATATTTAGCTGCAGAGTAACTATGTTCTGGTTTAGGTGAAGAGAGTATGCAGTGGTGTTGCTTGGTTGTATCGGCATGCTCTGCGGAAAAGATATCTGTGTGCAATTTTGTGCGAGTAGGTTTGTAGCCGATTCAAGGACTTCCTGAAGATGTGGCGAGAGTTGAATAGGGATGTTCTGGCTTGTGTCAACAATTACTGGTTTATTTTTTACTGCACCAAGAAAATCCTCCACCCAGGGCTCGAGTCCTGCACCATTGTAAACGAAAATTTTTGCCTTCTCCACCTTCAACATGTCTGAAATTGCCGGCTGCCATGAATGAACCTCTGCATTGTCAGGGATAAGCATGCTTACCTCTACTCTTTCTTTCCCTATTTCGGATGCAAAGAAGTAGAGTGGATAAAATGTGACCACTACCTGCAGATTTTCCGAGCTTTTCTGGTAGGTGGTAATAATAGTTCCCGCTATGATAAGAGAAGCCACTGCAACGGATATCACTCCTAGAAATATTTTCTGCCGCCTATTCATTGCTTCACTTATGGGATGGATATAGCAGCATAGCATTAATTTTTTGGTATTGGCGTATAGAGGGATACCATAAGCAAAAATAGCTTGGCAACCCATAACCCTAAATATCTCCTTTTTCCTTATTATCTTTGGACGCCGTCGAAGGGTCCCTCCATGAGTTATGGTGTGTCATCAATCAATGAGTTGAGGACAACCCCGGTGTCTGACACCCTCGAATGGGTCAGGGTAAGGAGCACTGGCATTGCCAGCGATGAAATTCCCTGTTACTTTCGAGGGACATTTACTATGGGATTAACCAGTTAATTTCATTGGGACAAATCACTACATCCACTGAATCTGGAGTGAAAAAACAGTTATATATTTTGTGCCTTTCCACTTCCTGTGGAAACAAAAAAATTTCCTCCAATTTTTGCGGACAGAGAAAAGGAAATTGCCATTCTCAGAAAAGCAATGAATGATTGCAAGGAAGGAAGAGGAAGCACTATTTTAATTACTGGCGAAGCAGGAATTGGAAAAACACGGCTTGCTGAAGAGTTTACGGAGATTTGTGCACAAGAGGACTTTGTTGTACTTTACTCGAGCTGTGTTGGAAACAACGAACCCGCTTATTTGCCAGTGCTTTCAGCCCTTGAAAAATATGCCAAAAAAGTTTCAGAGCAAACAGAAACATACATTCCAATCGGACTTGCGGGCTTTCAGAGTTTTGAGGTGGAGGAGAGAAATCCAAATGGGCTTTCAAAAGAGCGAACAAGAGCCCTTGAGCATCTGTTTAAGCAGTTTCTTGAAATTTCAAAAAGGCAACCAGTGCTTTTTGTCATTGATGACCTGCATTATGCTGACTCTGCAACTCTTGCATTCTTTCACTATCTTGCAAGAAACATAAAGAAGGAGAGAATCATTGCCCTTGCTGCTTATGTGGAGGATTATGCTAGTGGAGACACTTCGCTTGCCAAAACACTGAAAAATATGAATATTGAACGCCTGTACACTCTTTTGAAACCGGAGAGTTTGGGTAAAGAAGAGATACAGTTGATTGTCGAGCAATTGGGATTTGAAGAATCTGAGGAAATAGCAAAGTACATTCACGAAAGAACTTCAGGGCATTTGTTTTTTACAGTTGAATTTCTGGCTGCAATGAAGAGTATGGGAGTTAAGGACATAGAAAACATAAAAAAGATGGCCTTGCCTCCAAGCATTAAGGAAATCGTAAAGTTCCGTATCTCAAAACTGAGTGAAAAATCAAGGAAGGTTTTGGTTACCGGAGCAATCCTGGGAAGGGTTTTTGAGTACAGGGTATTGAAAGAGCTCGTGGACATAGCCGAGGAAGAACTCTTGGATTGTATAGATGAACTGATTCTCCAACACTTTCTTTTTGAGACAGATGAGGTTGAGGAGGGCTATAGATTTGCAAGCAACACTTCTCATGAAGTTGTCTATGGAGAGTTAAGTGCTTCACGAAAAAGAATCATGCACCAGAAGGCGGGTGAAGTGATAGAGAAGTATCATGGTGGCGATGAAAAATTCTGGAGTGCACTAGCATATCATTACAGGGCGTGCCACAATAAAGATAAATTTGTGGAGTACGCCGTGAAAGCAGGGAAAAGTGCTGCAAAAAGATTTGCAAATGATGAGGCAATCGAGTTTCTGCAGGGTGCCATAGAAGTACTAGGTGATGCTCCAGAAGAAGCTTCCCAGAAAGTCGAACTCCTCTGGGACCTTGCAGAGGTTCTTGAGATTGCTGGCAGGTATGACGATGCACTTGAAACTCTTAAAATTAGAATTACACACCTAACCCCAGAACAACCTGTAGAGATAGGTAAGAGTTACAGGAGCAGATGTGAGATTTACATCCAGAAAGGAGATTACGACAATGCACTGGAAGAAGTGGAGAAGGCAGAGCAAGTTCTTTCTGGCGTGGTAGGTGGAGAACTTGAGCTTGCAAGAGCCTGGAGTGAAAAAGGGGTTGTATATACCCGCAAGGGTGAATACAAGAAAGCAATTGAACTGGAGGAGAAGGCAAATGCTGTGTTCGAGCGTTTGAATGCGGAGTGGGAGCAAGGAAACGCAGTTCATAGAATTGGAACATGTTACTGGTATCTCGGAGAGTTTGACAAAGCCCTTGAGATGTACAGGAGGGCACTCGAATTTCGTGAAAAAACTGGTGATTTGCGTGGGATGGCTGGGGCATACAACAACATAGGGAATGTCTTGGGCGATAAAGGAGATTACGAGAAGGCACTGGAATTCTTGAGAAAAAGCTTGGAATTGTACAGAAAAATAGGCGACCTTTCTGGCATCGCCAGAACATATAACAACATTGGAGTTACTTGCCAAGACAAAGGGGACTATGAGAAGGCACTGGAGTTTTTGACGAAAAGCTTGGAATTGAAGGAAAAATTAGGGGACCTCTCAGGGATTTCAACTTCGTGCAACAACATTGGACTTCTTTACCATCACAAGGGTAACTACGAGAAGGCACTGGAGTTCTATAGAAGAAGCATAGAATTGTTTGAGAAAATCGGAGAGGTCTGGGGCACATCCTCAACATATTTTAACATTGGAGCTATCTATGTTGTGAAAGGCGACTATGAGAAGGCACTGGACCTGTTCACAAAAAGCTTGGAATTGAAAGAAAAAATCTGGGATGTGGATGGGATTGGATGGGCATACTATGGACTCGGTGAAGTTTACCGGAATAAGGAAGAATACGAAAAGGCACTTGAGTTTTACAAAAAAAGCTGCGAGATACGAAAAGAAATTGGGGAAAAAGGAGAGATGTGCAAGAGTTTGCTTGGTGTCGTAGAGTGTTATTTAGGATTGAATGATACCATTGCCAGTAAAAAGTACCTTGAAGAGGCAAGAACAATACTGGATGAGATTTCAATGAAAGAACATGAGGCCCTGTTTTACCAGATTTTGGGCGAACTGCTTGTTGCGGAAGGAGAGGCAGCAAAAGCAGAGGTAGAACTGAAAAAGTCAATTGAAATTTACGAAAGAACTGGAATCTTAGATATGGAGTATCATAAAACATTATTCGAGCTCGGAAAAATAAGAAAAGACAAGGCGTTGCTTGAGAAGGCACTGGCATTTTTTGAAAAAATTGGGAATAAGAACTGGGTGGAAAGGGTTAGGAAAGAAATTGAGACATTGTAATCAAATTGAGAGCATCACATTGTGCTCCCCTCCTCTGGCCACAACCTGATACGCCGGCTCAGTAAATGGAAGTTTCAGAACAATCAGTTCAGCTCTTGTGCCCCTCTCAAAAAACTCCTTCTTGCCAAGGAAAAATTTCCTTGGGGTGTCTATCGCCATTCTCAAAATCCTTTCTGGCTCTATGTATCCCTTCAGCCTGCACTTGTAAAGAAATTCCATTTCCCTAAAAATGCTTGGAACATTGAACATTGCATTGTCAGTACCGAGCATGAGCTCAACACCCTCATCCAGCATTTTTCTGACATCAGGGAAACTTCCAAACAGGAGATTACTTCTTGGACAAACCACAACTGACACATTTTTTTCAGCACAGGCAGCAAAGTCATCTGGCTCAGCTCTGCACATATGCACAATGAAGTCAGGCTTCAGGGAAAGTACCTTTTCAATGTCCTCCCTTATCCGCTCGGAAGCATGCAATGCAAACATTTTGCCTTTCTCCTTGGCCATTGAACTTAGGGTTGCAAGATAACTGTAATCCCAGTCAGAAATTGAACTCATTGCAAACCCATCGCATTCCGTAAGCAAGGTTGAGATTTCCTTTCTGGCGGAATTATCAGGTCTTCCTAAAATTTTGGCTTGAATTTTAAGCCCCTTAATTGCCTTTCTCAGATTGGCCACACCTTCGACTCCTTCCTCCCTGAAATCCACGAAACAAGCGGTGGTTTTTCCCATCTCTTCTGCACACTTCCGCATCGCTGCGATTTTTTCAGTGCGGGTCTTCTCTCTTAACATCCTAAATTTCAGCCCATTAGGGGGCGCAACTAGTGCCTCCAGTGTCCCTTTTGGCTCCTGCTCCACAATTGCATCCCCTATGTGTGTATGGGCATTCACAAACTTTGGAATCACGACGCCTGTGTAATCCTCAGATGGAGATGAGCCAGTGTTCACCTCCACAATCTCATTCTCCTTCATCTTAATGTAACCTCTGAAAAATTTCCCATTACCTTCGTAAATCATTCCACCAATGCACAGCGTTTTTCTCCTTCTTCCTGCAGTCATTTGTGGTTGACAAACAACCACAACATAAAAATATTTCCCCCTTTATTGCCCAGCATGGAAAATCCCGATTATGATGTGGTGATTATCGGTGGCGGACCCGCAGGGCTGACGCTCGGTAAAGCACTTGGAAAAAAACACAGGGTTCTGGTTGTTGAGGAACATGAGAAAATTGGAAAGCCGTTGCAGTGTGCAGGGCTTGTTTCTTCCCGAGTTCTGGAACTTACAAAACTCTGGGATTGTGTAGTGGCAAAGTTTAATGGGGCAACACTCTATTCTCCATCATGGAAGGATTTCCGTTTCTCTGCAAATACAATCAAGGCCTATGCAATAGACAGGGAAAAATTTGACGAAAAACTTGGTGAGAGGTATAGACGATATGGAGAACTTTCGCTCAATACCAAACTCATAGGTGCAAAGGTAAATGAGGGAAAGGTTGAAGTGGTTTTGAGGAACAAACATGGAGAGAAAAAGCTCACAGCAAAGGTGGTTGTGGGCGCCGATGGTGTTGTGAGTACCACACGAAAGTTATTCAAATTCAATGAACCAGAGGAATACATTGCCACCTATGGCGCAGAAGTGAAGAACTTTGGAGTAAAAGAGGTCGAGATTTACACTGGAAGAAACTTTGCACCCGGGTTTTTCGGCTGGGCGGTTCCATGCGGCGACTATGTGCGGCTGGGCATTGGTTCTGCAGAGGGGCATCCCAAACGCTACTTCGACGCACTCGTTGAAGAAATCCAGAAAAGAAGAAATGTGAAAATTGAGAAAGTTAGAACAATAACTGGAGCGATTCCACTTGGGCTCTATGATGAATTTGTAAAGGATAATGTTGTGCTTGTGGGTGATGCCGCCTGCCATGTCAAACCTATTAGCGGTGGTGGACTCTACCTCGGAATTTCTGCTGCCTTAATTTGTGCAGATGTGCTTGAGCGTGCACTCCTGGAGAATAACTTCTCCAAAAAGAGAATGGGAGAGTATCCACGGCGTTTCCTCCAGACCTTCAAGAAAGAAATTAAGTTTGGAATGAGAGCCAGGAAAGTGCTGAGAAACATCTCTGACGAGACAGTTGAAACTGCAGTTGAAATTTTGTGCTCATGTGCGGAAGCAAAAAATGTGATTGCGAAGTATGGCGACATTGACTACCCATCACTTCTTCTTAAGCCGCTTCTTAAACATTGCCCGAAACTGGTTAAACTTGCCCTTCCATCTATAAGTGATATGCTGTAGCCATGGAAACATCCCCTTGGTTTCATTGAGATAAAACATCACAGTAAGGCAGGCAAAGAAAATTGTGAGGCCAACAAGGAAGAAGAAAAGCACGAGGTTGGGTCCTGAAGAGACAGTGAATGATGTGTCTGGCAAAATCCCGTCCACGCCTAGTTTTGAAATGTTCACGCCTCCATGGTAGTTCATGTCATAGTCGGAGACATTGGTTGTTGCCTCCTTCCATTCTTCATTTGTAAAACAGCCCCTGGATTTGAGAATGTGCTGGTTTCCGTTTGGGTCATAGAAGGTGAGTATAAACCTAACAAAATAGGTTCCTTCTGGTGTCTCCCTTGCAGTGGAGATTCCAAACACGGTGTTGTACTGGTTGTAGGGCTGTCCAGCATAAACTCTCCACTCACTCCATTCCTGCCTTATTATCTGGTTTCCAGTGATTCTGAATTTTGGTGGATTTGAAATACCATCACTAAGTTTCTTGCCAGTTTCAATTGTCGCATAAAAATAAATTTCTGCAACGAGGACAATGTTATACACAGGTGTGGAATAATAATTCCTTATTGTAAAGTTGAGAATCCCATTTTCACCAGGTTTTATCACTGGCGTGGTGAAATTACCAAAAAGCTTGTTTACCTTGCCAGGTGCTGTGTAGTCCTCACCGTAAGCAATCTGGCTCGTCTGAAAGGAAATTATGGCAACAGAAAGAAGTAAAGTGGCTATGAACAACACTCTTAGCCGATGCATTGTGGCGTGATTAGGGAAGGAGTATTTTAATCCTTTTCCTAACGGTTTGGTTTGTTTCTCCCCTTCAGATGGAATTTTATATAAGAACTGCTTACCCCGAAATGAAAGAAGGTGGTTTAATGGAAAAACTCAAGATAGCCATACCTCTTGGCTCTACATGCTCAGGCTGCGATGTGGCAATTCTTGATACAAACGAAAAAATTCTGGAGCTTGCTGAAAACGCTGAGATTGTGTTCTGGCCCACTGCAATGGATTTCAAACTCGAGGATTTTGAAAAGTTTGGAAGCAAGGAAGTTGATATAAGCATCTTTCATGGGCCAATAAGAACTTCTGAACATCTGCATGTTGCAAAGCTGGCAAGGGAGAAATCCAAGCTGGTTGTTGCCTTTGGTGCCTGCGCCTGCTTTGGAGGTGTTTTCGGGCTGATTAATCTCTTCAACAAGGAGGAGATGTTTGAAGAAGTTTATAAAAATACTGTGACAACGGAGAATCCAGATGGTACAAAACCTCAGGAAAAAATTGTGCTGGATGGAATGGAACTTACAATGCCCGAATGGTTTGATAGTTCAAGACCGCTCAACGCTGTTATTGATGTGGACTATTATTTGCCAGGTTGTCCACCATCTCCAACACTAATCTCTCAACTCATTGATATTGCAATTGCTTATAGAAAGACTGGTGAGTTGCCAAAGAAGGGCACGGTAATTGGAAGCCAGAAATCGCTATGTGATGAATGCCCGAGAAAGCGAGATAACAAGGCAATATTTGACATTTACAGGGTGCATGAAAAAACGCCTGAACCAGAAAAATGTTTGCTTGAGCAGGGCATAATTTGTCTTGGACCGGCAACCAGAGGTGGCTGTGGAGTGCAATGCATCACTGCAAACATGCCCTGCAGGGGATGTATGGGCCCATTGCCCAATGTTACTGACCAGGGCGCTAAAATGCTCTCTGCTCTTGCCTCAATCGTAGGCGTTGGTAAGGAGAAAGAACTGGGTGAAGCTAATCTGCAGAAAATCCTTGATAAAATTGTGGACCCAGTAGGAACATTCTACCGCTATACACTACCCTCCGGTATTGTTAATAGAAATATAAAGAAGCAAGGGGGTGACTAAATGAAGTCAAAGAAAATCACAATTGAACCCATAACAAGGCTTGAAGGCGAGGCAAAAATCTCAATCTTTCTGAATGAGAAGGGAAATGTGGAGAATGCTTTCTTCCAGGTTGTTGAACTTCGTGGTTTTGAAAAATTCTGTCAGGGGAGGCCAGTTGAGGAAATGCCCAGAATTGTGCCAATGATTTGCGGTGTTTGCCCTGGCCCTCATCACATTGCCTCTGGTAAAGCAGTTGATGCTGTGTTCAACGCAGAGGTGCCGGAAACGGCGAAGAAGCTGCGAGAGCTTTATCTCTGTGCTCATACCGCCCACAGCCACATTCTTCATTTCTATGCGCTTGCCGCTCCTGATTTTGTTGTCGGTCCTGATGCACCGAAGGAGAAAAGAAACATCCTTGGCCTGATTGAAAAGGTTGGACTGGATGCAGGAAAGATTGTGATTAAATATCGTGCCCATGCCCAGAAAATCCAGCAGATGCTTTCTGGTAGGGCGACACATTCTGTCTTTGCAATTCCAGGTGGTGTTTCCAAGCCCCTTGATGAAACCGAGCGAATTCAGATTGAAGAAATGGGTAAGGAAATGGTGGAATATGGGAAAAAGTCGCTGGAGATTTTTGAGAATGTGGTGCTGAAGAACAAGGACTATGTGGACTTGATAATGGGCGATGTTTACAAGCTTAAAACCAATTTTCAAGGTCTCGTAGACAAAGATGGAAAGGTTGCGTTTTACGATGGCATTTTCCGTGCGATAGATACCAAGGGAAATGAGATAGTCAAGTATGATGGCAAAGAATACTATAAGCATCTGGGTGAACATGTGGAACCATGGTCATCTTTGAAATTTACCTATCTGAAGGCGATTGGCTGGAAGGGGTTTGTGGATGGGGATGGAACAGGGATTTACCGCGTAGGGCCACTGGCAAGAATAAATGTTGCAAATGGCTTTACAACGCCTCTGGCAAATGAAGAATACAAGAAATTCTTCGAGGTCTTCAAAACAAGGCCAGTGCAGAACACACTTGCATATCACTGGGCGAGATTGATTGAAACCCTCTATGTGAGCGAAAGGATTCTGGAACTTGCATCAGACAAGAGCATTACTGCAAAGGATGTTAGAGGCAAACTCGGAAAGCCAGGTGAAGGAGTTGGGTTTGTGGAAGCCCCAAGAGGTTCGCTCTTCCACCATTACTGGGCTGATGAAAATGGAATAATTAAGAAGGTTAACTTGCTTGTGGCAACAGGTCATAACAACGCAAGTATGAATTTGGGCATCGCAAGAACTGCGAAAGCCCTAATAAAGAACGGAGAGGTAAGTGATAAACTGCTGAACATGGTGGAGATGAACTTCCGAGCTTACGACCCCTGCCTTGCCTGTGCAACTCACACATTGCCTGGCACACTGCCAATAACAATCACAATCTACGATAGCCAGGGAAAAGTTTTGAGGGAGATGGGCAATCTCCCCTAGTTTGTATTGCTCCTATCTTGCGTTCCCTTCTGTTTCTTTCTCTCTTTGAGCAGCATATAGCTAAGGAGAATGATTACTAAGAGAAGCACTGTGATAATAGCAACCACCGCAGCAAGGTTTGTGGCATAGAAAGGTGGTGGAATTGATAGGAGAGCGACTGTGTAATCCCTGTCTTCGTGAATGTCAAGCTCTATTTTATAGTGGTCCTCCACAGGCGTGAATTCTTCTGTACCTCTGTAGCCTACATAAAGGGAGTAGTTGCCAGATGGCACTCTAAGAATGCACTTCCCGTCAATATCAGTAGTGTTTAGACCAAAAATTGTGTCACCTGTGTAGAGTGTGCACACTGCACCAGAAAGAGCCTTTCCATTTGCATCACATACAAAGAGAGAAAGATAATAAACACTGCAGTTGAGCGCTGTTACATTCGTTAGAATGTCCTTAACTACATGGTTATCTGAATAAACCAACACTCCATGCCAGTAAACCTGTATCTTAGCAGTAATAAGTGGTAATCTGAGAGTAACATTCCCATTTGGATCTGTAAATCCATAGTCAATCACAAAACCAGTCGCATCGTCCATTGCAATTACTTGCGCCTGAGACAACCCAATTCCATGGTTGTCGGAAGCAATAAATTTCACATTAAATACCTCTGCGACCAGTGTGTAGGGTGGTGGAGAGTTGTGGTCTATCCGCAAAAGAGTACGCCCGACTTCCAAACCTTTCCACATTATTCTAACAGAATAGTTTCCAATCGGCATCTGGGCAAGCAAAGGGTTGTTAAGAATCATTCCTGCCATATCTGTTTTAAGCTCAATAATCTCTGCATTTAGCTTGGTAAGAAATACCAGAGCATTTTCTAGAGGTGTTCCATCTCCCGTCAAAACCTTCAGATCTACTCTGTAGACCTTGCAATAAATCACAATCGTACCTGAGAAATTTTCTGGTATCTCTGTAGAATTTGTTGCCACAAGTTGTGATTCAAAATAAACGAGGATTGTGTAGTTGCTTGGAAAGAGGAATAGGGTAGTATTCCCTTGCTCATCCGTTTGGTTTTGTGCTACAGGTTTTGATGTGTAGATTGCAACTATAGTAGCATTTTTCAACGGCTTGCTATTAGCATCAAGACAGGTGAAATTCACATTAACAGGAAATCCACCGATGAAGAAATATGTCACACCAGTATCTGGGTATGGACCATAATCAAATTGCTGGAGATGCGTGTACCAGTAATACCCATTTAAGTCCAACGCCCAGACAATTATCTGATATTTTCCAGATGATAAAGATGAATAGTTGAAACTGTAGGCATAAACAGAGAGAAAACTTTTATTGTTTCCGCTTACTCTTTCCATTGTGCAATTGTTCAACCAAGGAATCACATTCCCAGCCGCATCCTTCACAGTGATTGTCACATAGTATATGTCATACCCGCCATAGGGGTCTGTTATGTTCGCCTCAACAATAATCGTGGTATTGTTTGATAGTGGACTGAACCAGTTTGTTGGATGTCTTTCTGCATCATAGGTGGTTATTACCTCGACACGGATTGACTGGCAAGTTTGTATAATAATTCTAGAATCATAGTTGCCTGTGCCAAACCAAAGAAAATAGTAGTTACTGGCACCGCCGCTGAGCGAGATTCTTGCCCTCAGAGAATGGCCTTTTTCAACTGTCCAGTTTATGTCTGTAATTGTGACACCGTAGGCAGCACGATTAGTGGTGAGAACCAAGGCAACCTGGGCACTGCCAATCTGCGTGCTTGTCTCTGTTCCATCTGCAGCAATGTAGGACACATCGTACAGTGTGACCGCAAAATTTCCATTGAAGTTGTTGCTCGTTGCGCTCATGTTCATGTAGAAAATTACTGATACATTACCAGTTATCGTGATGTTGTCTGCAAGCTGGGGATAAAGGTAGAAGTCGACAACAACACTGCCCCATCTTGCTATGCTTTCCTGCTTGCTCCCCAGAATGGTGTTATAAATATAGGTTGTGGAATAGTCAAACACATACTGGCTTACAGTTTCATTGTGGAAGTAAAAGGTCATGTTTTTCAACTCACCATATCCCGCTGGCGTTATAATAGAACTTCCCATACTCCCAGGGAGAGCGGGAACAACTAGCATTCCAACCACAAACCAAAGTAGCACATTCATTATTGTTATTGTTTTCATTTTGAGCACCTCCTACATTAGATTTCTGCGATTTTATTAAGTAATTTTTGGTGCAAAAACCGAACTGTTTGGTACAAAAACAGAACTAACTTAAGGATTTTGTAGTGTCCTTCTGCTCAATGTCCAATCAGAAAGTTTTAAAACCATCCGTGTTATCCTAAGAGGCGGTGTAACTCATGGACATGAAAATAAATCTAATCTCAAAAGAGAAGCAGAGCATTAGATTCGAAATTCTAGGTGTAGATGAGACAATTGTGATGCCGCTCATAGAAGAGATTCTTAATGACCCACATGTAGAAGAGGCAAGAGCAATAAGACCCCACCCTTACATTTCAAACTACGAAATATATGTGAAGGTAAAGGATATAAAGGAGAGTAAGCCCCAGACAATAATAAAGAAGGCGGCGAAAAACCTGGAGACAAAATTTTCTGAACTGCACGATTCAATTAAGGATGCGAAAATCTAAGGGCATGTGAATGTATCTACATGTAGGATACCATTTGCACGGTTATCAGCCAGGCGATGTAATTCTGCTAGAGGATAACTCCCCTTTTGAACCAATCAGATACATAGAAAGAAAATCTCCACTTACTCTAGAAGTTGCTGGGAATGTGGTTTATGGAAATAACTGGACTGATGCAGTTCTTAACGGGTACCGATTATTTCCAGAAGCATTCAATAAACTCGGTGGAAAAGATGAAAAGGTGGTTTCGGTAGACATTGAGCCCTTCACCCTCGTGTGTTATGCAAATAAATTTGGAATTGCTGCATTACTCGAGTTGCTTTCGATTTTCAACAAAAATGTGGATTTCGTGGCTACGCCACCATTCCATCCTCCACTTTCGCTCATGCATAGGTTTGATCAAACGATAGTTGCGAGAGCAATGTGGGACCTCACCCTCACCGTTTTTGAAAAATACAGAAAGGAAACAGACGGAGTTCAACCCTATGGGGTCTGGCTCCCTGAAAACCTCTACACACTCGAGACCGCACACATAGTAACTGAGAGCTTTGCTTCGCTTTTCTATCATCACCCGCATCTCAGAGGAAAAAAACCGAAGTTATTTTTTATTCTGGACAAACGCCAGTTTATTGAGCCAAAGTTTGAGCACTATCTCTACTCACTCAATTACATAGAAGTGGCAGATACAAAGGTGTTCGTGTTCGGAAGAAATCCAGAAATAAGTGATGTATTCGCATTCAGTAGGACAGATACTACAACAGATGAATTTGTGAAAGATATGATTAGCAAAATTAAGATGAAAAGGGACGAAATCAAAGAAACAGAACAAATTCCATATCTTATTACCCTTTCTAGCGACCTGGAAAGTTTAGTTTCGAATGGAAAACAGATTGAGAAGTTCAGAACATTGATGCCCTCACTCAAACATGAGGGTATTACTCCTACAGCAATATCTGAATATATTCGCCTCAAACTGAATAACGGACTTAAAAGATGGGAAGGAGAAGGTGAGACAAGGGATTTTTATGCAAAGATCAAGGAAAATTCCAGTTGGTCAGATTATGCGGACACGCTGATTGATGGAAAAACCTCGGACACACGATGGATTGGAATGAGAAGGGCAGATGGCAAGGTGATCTCAAGACGTGTGGGAAAATACAAAATAAGCCAGATCTGGAAGCAAGGATATAACCAGTTTCTTTACATAATCACCAGAGCAGTACGAAACAAGGCCTTTGAGATAATCTCTTCTGAGACGGGCGTAAAAAACCAGGATTTGATCAGTAACTTTCTTGTTCTTTATAATCGCATCTATTTCAGGCCTATATATCTAGCTGCAGGTGTTGACAAATCCAATTTAAGATATGAAGAGATTGCTGCCCAAACAATTGGCTTATCTGGAAATCACGAAAGAATCGCAAGGGCTGCAAGGGCCTACTACAACGTTCTAGCTGCAAATCGCTCATGCTCTAGGTTCTGGGACATAATTGATACACGTGTGACATTCCAGAGCACCGTATATGCAGCCCATGCTATAATTGAGCTCATGAAATTATGCTGGGACGCAGAACAAGAAAGGGAGAAACTGTTCAATCTTTTTACGCTAGAATTTCTTAATTTCAGATCAAATTTTGGAAAGTTCGGACTTGGCTCCCTTTATGGGGCAGAGGGTTGGGAAGTTACTGAACCTTCCTGGCTCGCTGCGACACAGAGTATGATTCCAGATTTAACACCATATGATGTAGTTCGACGAGCTGGGCTTTTCACCGCAATGCATGCATTACCACAAGAATTGCTTTGTAGAATTAGATACGAAAAAGAGTTTGTGCGCGCCGATACTGCTCACATCCCTGGTGAAATGCACGGGAAGTGGGAGAACCCCAAATACTGTGAACACAGGAGTTGATGGCCCCAATAAATCGACCCTTTTATAACTGCGTAATGCTCCTACTAGCTCTTTTCACCCTCTCATTATCAGGGTCATTCTGCATGGCAATTTTCATGTATTTTTTTGCTTCCTCAAAATTTCCCAACTCATGCAAAGACATTGCATGCTCTGCAATCAATTCTGCTGGTGGATTTTCACGTTTAGATATGTAGTTCTCAACCAAGCTTACCGCTTCCTTTGCCTTACCACTTTTTCGAAGGATTTCTGCAAGTGCGGTTACGAAATTTGGATTGTCTGCATCTTTCTCAACGGCACTTCGAAGCAATTCTTCTGCCTTCCCGTATTTTTTCATAGTCCCATAGATAACAGCGGCAAAATAGCATACATTTTCATCGTCTCCCTTGACCTTTAACACGAAGCTCAAAAATCGAATTGCTTCCTCAAATTTCTTTCTATGAGCAAGTTCAGCTGCATATCTAAGATAGTCCTTCAACGACTTCTTTCTTTCTGGTAGTTTTGAAAAAATTTCTGTAAAGTATATGGAAACCGCGTTTGCCTGGGAAAAACATGCCGCAGCCTCACTTTCCAAGCCGAGCTTCATAAGAGCAAGGCCTTTACCATACAATGCATCCTTGTTCTCAGGCTGGAAAGCAAGGGCATACTCAAAGCATTCTATGCTGGACAATGGCACATCTAGAAAATAGAGCAGCAAACCCTTTATGACCCACGCCTCTGCATTCTCACGCTCTTTCTCAAGAAGGGCATCTATGGATTCAACTGCTTCAAGCCAATAGCCCGCCATCGCCGCAGTAATCGTAGCTTTGATGTATGTTTCTGGTCTTTTTGAATGTTCTGCAGCTTTTCTATAGGCAGTACTAGCATCTCCGTAATTCCCTGTAGCTTCAAGTGCGTTGGCAAGAATCAGAAGTGCATCAAGATTATCTGGCTCTTGCTCAAGAACTTTTTTAGCGAGTTTAACAGCAGGTTCCCACTTCTTTTCCAAAAAGGCCTTTCTCGCTTGTTCAACTGTTTCTGTAATCTCCACCGTTCCTTTAAATTCTGTAGAGGGCTCTGGAAATATTGTGTTAGCAAATTTCTGATATTCCTCCAGTGTAGAAAAAATTCTAAGGCGAAGAAGGTTAAGCACCGTGGTTTTTCTTGAAGCACTAGGTACTGGTTTTGGCTCAATTTCGATCTTTCCATGTCTCATTCGTTCTATCAAGGCACCTCTACCAATCCAGGCATCACTGAATGTGGGTTTAAGCATAATTGCTGTATCTACTTCTTCAATGCTCTTTACATACTCGCCCATCTCCATGTATATCTTGCTCATCTGATAATGTGCCTCGGCAGAATTTGGGTTCTGTTTAAGGAGCGTGTTAATAAGTGCTATTGCTTCCTCAAATCGTTTGGCTCTGGTAAGCACATTTGCTGCATTTAAATATGCGGTCTCATAGTTTTTATCAAGCTCAATTGCCTTCTTGTAATAATCTAATGCCTCTTCAATTCTCCCCATGTTGAAGAGCACATTGCCCATGTTGTTGTATAGTCCTGCGGTTTTCTGGATACTTTCTGCCCTATGAAAATGTTCCAACGCAGTGCTATGTCTCCCGAGTTTAGTAGCTGCGATGCCTGCACCAATCAAAATCTCCATGCTGCTAGGAAAATCATTTGACGCACTAGAAAAGAGCCGATAGGCATTTTCATTCAACCCCATTCTCAGAAGAGTCATTCCTTTCCTCACGATCAGGTACTCATTTTTTGGGTCAAGTTTTAAGCCAGTTTCATAATGCTCTATTGCCTCATCAAACTTGCCTGAAACATACTTCGCATCTCCAAGAATGATTGCACTATCCAACTCTCGGCCATAGCTTGTTATGAGAATGTGCTGGAAGACCCCAAGAAGCGAAATGAGGGCTCCACCGAAAAGGACTATGCTGTCACGTACGGAAAAGGTGATGTTCTCATACCAGTGTTTTGAAACCGCAAAGATGAGTAGAATGTTCCCGATTACCCATAGCATCAGAACAGCAGTGTGCTTGTTCTCAAATTCTGTGAGTTTGGCTACTAGGTAAGCACCTGCAGCAAGCAGGATGACACCCATAAAAAAGAATGCACTGTGAGGAAAGATAAGGACATCGGTACCGAAGCTGTGGAACAGGGCTTCAGCAGACAAAAGACAGAGTCCGCTGACGAAAACAATGTTTGCGGGTGCAGCAATCCCACGCAGTGAGAGGGCTTTCCTTAGGGCAAGAAGGGTGAACAGAAAGGCGAGAATGCAGAGCAAAAGCATTGTGAGAGCATAGCCAAAGAAGATTGTTGTGAAAAAATCACGGAAAAGGTAGTAAGTAAGGAGCGAAACCAAAATTGTGAGCTGAAACACGAGGGCAGTGCTGTTTAGCCATTCTTTCTTTGTGAAAAAGTGTCCGATAACATTCTGCCAGACCACAACCACAGAATTACGACTGCGTAGATAAAGGTGTCGGAAAAGGAAAAAAGGGTGTTGGAAAAAGATTTAGAGTTTGCGTTTTCTAACTACAAAAACTAAGGCGACTATACCAACAAATATGGGATAGAACACGCTCATTCTATGGTAATCTAATTCAGAGATGTACGTGTTTGGAGAAACACCACTTGGCAGTCCGTTTGCATAATATGCACTTGTAAAGGTTTGAGACCCTGAACCTGTTGGATTACCCTCTGGAAATGAATTCCAAACATTGCCTGCTTCTTCCCATTGTGCGAAAACCATGATTTTAATTTGGGAAGACGATGTAGCATCTATATCGCTCAAAGGAATGGCGATCTCAGTGTTCTTGTTTCCACTCCAGCCAATGAAATTGCTGCCACTATAGGTGGTCCCACTCCATTGGGTTGTGTACGCATCTAACCCATTGTTACCCGGGGCTCCATTTTCAACCCAGAACACGAAATCAGCTTCAAATGGCAGTGTGTGTGTCAGATACCAATCCTTACTTGTGGTTGTGCCTCCTGTCTTAGTGTCCAAATAGATAAACAAATCTCCTTCTGAAGTCCAGTCTGTTCCAGTCCATCCAATATAAATATTATTCTCATCCCAAGTAATATATAGGTTCTTACCGTTTCTTGTTGCGATAAGTTCATCAGATTCCCAGTCACTCATATCCCCGTTTACATTGATTGTGTTGTATGTTGTTCTCCCATGACCATTCATTCTGAATATCACACTTGTCGTGTCCTCCCCAATCCAGTCGCTCATTGTCACTGTGTATGTGGTAATCTGTCCATCTGCAAATGGTATGCCAAGCTCAAGTTCCCCTGCTGCACAAGCAACTGTCAAGCTTGCTGTTAAGCCCGTGCTCTCTGTCCAAACCATTGCCTGTATATCTTTCTCCAACACCTTCTTGCTAAGAACTACACCATCTTTACCCACAACTTGGATCGAATACTCCTTCCCCACTGCACTCACTGTAAAGTTGATGTAAAGGTAATCGTAAATGTCCACCTCTTCAATTGGTGTAGGTGTGCCACTCTGACCTCCACCTGCTACTCCTCGATACACCTGTGTCAACCCTGCCATTATTTTATCACCATAGACCTTTGCATAGAAGTACACATTGTTTGTGTCGTTCGTGTACTTTGTTGCATTTATGTCTATGTTTGAATTCGCTGGTAGAGTCGTTGGAATCATAGCCACATCTCCCGCAGGGTCATCATCTCCCTGAATTCCTGCCCAATCTCCAAATGCTCCATCGATTATTATTCCTGTGGGTGCACCAACATACACCACTTTACTTTCCCCATAAACCTTTACAGTGCCTTCAACTGTGGCACCAGCAACCTTCAATCCAATTGAATTGTTAGCAATTCCACTCACATCTGCAACGACCTTAAAAGTAAGGTCTCCAGTCGTACCCACTGCACGATTCAGCGTGGCTGTTGTCTCTATTGCTCCATCACTGAAGCTCGCAGTGCCAAGCTCCGCATTGTTTGCATCAACCACTCTCACATTTAGCACTCCGTTGTAGCCACCTGCCCTTTTCAGCGTCAATGTCTTCAGCTCAACATCTTTCCCATATGCTCTTGCATTAACTGTAAGAAGCGTGGTGCTGGCATCTGGCTGTACTATCTCGTCCGCAATGCCAACCTGTGTGAGTGCCACACCTTTCATTTCTTTGTTGAATGGTATGATACTCTTCCCCGTCTTGCCATCCGCATGCTGTGCTAGAATGTAAACTGTCGGCTCAGCATTTCCAATATCGCTCTTCTTTATCCTACCTTCAAGTGTTCCAATACTTGCCTTTGCTTCAATTGAACCCTTTGGTGCCCATTTCCAGCTTGTGCCATCGCCCTGATATTCGGAAAGCGATGTAGAAACCACATTTCCCTCACTACCAGAAATCTCAACCTTGTACTTTGCATTTATTCCATCAAATCTATAGCCAGCTTGTCCTGTATCTAGAAACAGCACAACGGTGTCCCTTTGATTCCCACTGCTCTCAAACACTGCACGAGGGCTTTGCACTTCCAGATAGAAATACACATACTTTTCATCTACATCGATCGCATACTTCGTTATTGGCACATCCATTCCAGTTGGCACCTGCTCTATTGATGCCTTACCAGCCCAATCATCTAGATTTCCATCTATCTTTCGCTGCTCTGAAGGTCCAAGTAAAATCATTATTGGAGGGATGAGTAGAACTATGAAGACGAGAATTGCAAGTCCTGCTTTCATGTTTGTGCCGTTGGTACCCCTATTTCTACCGTTAGTTCTTCTCTGTCCATTACCATTAGTCATACCAGAACCATTTGTAAGCCCGTTTACAGCGCCTACCCTTCTAGACCCGCGCTCACCATTTCTATGGTTCATTTGCCCATTATTTGCGCTCATCAATACTGCCATATCATTTTCCTCCTGTAAATTGTGCTCTCATAAAGGTTAGATATATATAAAACTATCATGCATGCAGACACTAGTGCGGAATACCATAAGTAATCTAATGATTAGCATGTTCCATCTATAACCCTTTCCCAGTCCTTCATAAGAACTTCTGGTGTTCTGTTCGTGAGGAAGAACTCTCGTCCATTTCTTGAAAGGTTCTCCAGCATTTCTGAGCTGCATTGCCGTATCTTTTCTGGATAATCCTCCCTATCTGCCAAAATAACTAAGTTTATAGGGATCCCTAATCCTCTGAATGCAAGGGGAGTACATACAACTGGCAGTCCGTACGCCATATACTCAATTATCTTTCCACAAATCCCACTCCCATGAAATATTGGTGCAATTGCAATTCCACATTTTTCTAGAATTGTTTGTTTAACTGTTTTTGGAACAAAGCCATGGACTTGCACATTTTTTCTTGGCTTCTTTATGTGTTTTCCTGCCTCCCCAATCAAATGAAATTGATACTCCGGCATTTCTACTGCAAGAACATTATTAATGAACTCAACTGCCTCAATGTTTGCAAAGTAAGTGCTCCCCATAAATACAATATTTTTCGGATCTGCATATTTTCTTGTGTAATTTTTATCAGGTATGTCAACCGCAAATGTAAAATTTACCAATATTTTTGTTGGATTTGTTTTATAGAACCGTACGAATTCTTCTGCATCTACAGGAGATAACGCAAAAATATACCTCGCCCTATTGACCATATTTCTTTCGATATCATATATATTTTCAAGAAGGTATTTTTTAGTAAAAAAATCAGTATATACCTGTCGTTTTAAAAAATATTCTAGATTGTGTGCATTATATATTATGAGTTTATTTTCTGAAATATATGGTAAAACTCCGGCATGCCAACATCCTTCAAACACAACGACATCAGACTCTTCTATTTTTCTCAATGCAATTTTCCTGAATATGGCTCTTTTTTTCGCACTAACACTTAAAAAGTAGTCAAGTGTAGGTTTTTTGAAAAGTTTATATGTAATTGCACCAATAAAAAGCGAGAAATAATCAGGTATTTCAACAATAGTAACATGCTTTGCAATTTTTATGGTTCTACTCTCGGTAATCATGCCACCAAAGGATATAACTTCCACACTGTATTTTCTTCCCAGTTCTTTTGCTAGATTGTGCACATGAAGTGCAAATCCAATTTTAGGATTAGCTGTTAAGTCCTTTGTGATTATGCACACCTTTTTCATACTAATGCTCAGATAAATCACTTGTTCCTAATAAATGTTTGGCACTGCATAAAAGTTAAATATTGGAAGGGTATAATATTGTACAACATTTAATGGAGTTGAGATTATGAAGAACTTGGCAATGTTCGTGCTTGTATTCATGGTTGCAGTGTCTACAATCCCTTTTAAAGGGCTATGTTCTGCAGATTTCAAAACTGAAGACATCGTGGGCATCTGGGATTTCAATGAAGCATCTTCGTCTATTGTACATGATCTGAGTGGAAATAATAACAACGGAACAATATCAGGGGCCACATGGACGGAGGGAGTTTTTGGAAGTGCTCTCGAATTCGACGGAACTGATGACATTGTGAGTGTGCCGAAGAGTGCCTCTCTGTCAATTACCTCTCAAATTACTCTCGAATGTTGGATTAAACCGGTTATCCCATATTACTCTTACTATCCTTCTATTATTACTTCTCAATATGACTGGGACAGACCTGAACTGGTTGGTGGTTCGCCCGGGAGTAAGCACTACACGTTTGAAGGCGAATTGGCTAATGGTAATCGTTTTAGTATTGCTGGTCCTGATCTCCAAAACGGCGTTTGGTACCATATCGTAGGCACATATGATGGCCTTTCGGCAAAGCTCTATATTAACGGTTCACTTGTTGGCATTCATAATGTCACTGGTGTATTGAAAACCCCAACAGGGGACCTTAGATTTGGAGATAGAGATTCCGGATACATGCACGCATATCCCGGCATCATCGACGAAGTGGCGATTTATTCCCGTGCATTGAACGGAAGTGAAATAATGGAGCATTATCTTGCTAAGTTTCCCTCAGCACCCCAAAATCTAAGCGCAACAATTGAAGGCAGTGCAATTCGGCTTTCATGGGAAGTCCCAGCCAACCTTCTTGGAAGCAAAGTGCTTAACTATAAAGTTTACAGAGGCACAGTATCTGGTGGAGAGACACTTCTTACTACAATAGGGAATACAACTACATATCTAGATACAAATGTACTGCCAGAAGAAGTGTATTACTATCGTGTTTCTGCAGTGAATGTGCTGGGTGAAGGTGCCCTCTCAGATGAAGTGTCTATAGCGCTGGTGAAGCCAAGTGAACCCCAAAATCTCAGTGGCTACTGTTACAACTCCAAGGTATATCTAAACTGGCAAGCACCGATAACAGGTGCTGTCACGAACTACAGAATCTACAGAGGCTCCTCTTCTGGAAACGAAAGCTTATATGCAGAAATAGGCAATGTTCTCTCTTTTGTAGACACAAATGTATCCCTAAGTAACACCTACTTCTACAAAGTCACCGCCATAAACCCGCAAGGAGAGAGTAACTTTTCAAATGAAATAAATGTGACAGTTAAGCCCCCCCAACCACCCACAAAACCCCTTAACCTCCGGATAACTGCTACATATGCCAAAGTATCCCTCGTTTGGGATCCACCAGCAGATGATGGAGGCACTCCGATCACAAACTACAAAATTTACAAGGGCAACACATCTGGGAACGAAACTTTGCTTGCCACTATTGCAAACATAACGCACTATACAGATAACACGGTAGCCATCTGGACTGAGTATTTCTATCAGGTTTCAGCAATAAATTCTGCTGGTGAAGGTGTCCGCTCTGATGAACTTAAAGTTCTGGTTACTGGCCCCACACCCCCATCTGAACCGCAGAATCTCCTTGTGACGCAGCAAAATGGTTCTCTCGTGCTAACATGGTTGCCTCCACTTAACGATGGTGGCAGTGCAATTACAAACTATAGGATTTACAGGAGCACAGCATCTGGTGCAGAAACCCCATTTGCAGTGATAGGCAACATAACAACTTACACAGATACAAATGTAACAGCTGGCACAACATACTACTATCAGGTCTCAGCAATAAATGCAATTGGAGAAGGAAACAAATCGAATGAGGCAAACGCAACTGCAGCAACCACACCAGCACCACCAAAGAATTTAACTGGGTACTTTGACGCAGCAGGAAGTGTGGTGAGAATTGCCTGGCAACCTCCTTCAGATACAGGCGGAATTCAAATATCTGGCTACAAGGTTTATCGTGGGCTTGTAAGTGGAGCTGAGACATATCTAGACAGCGTAAGTGCCCTTGCTTATGTAGATGCAACTGTGCAGTTCGGTAGAACATACTATTATGTGGTGAGGGCCTATAACACAGTGGGCGAAAGCCCTGCCTCCAACGAAATTTCTGTGCTTACTGGCTATCTTCCCTCCCAGCCCCGTTTCCTGACTGCATCAGTTCTGGATAAGAATGTTACTCTTACCTGGGTGATGCCGTTAGATACTGGCTATTTCCCAATCACAAACTACAGAATTTACAGAGGCACTGAACCAGGTAATCTTTCTCTGATTGCAGTCAATGCTAACATAACCTCCTACACCGACACGCTCTCAACTGGTGGAACTTATTACTATGCTGTAAGTGCTGTGAATGCAGTGGGAGAAGGTGCAAAATCCGATGTTGTGAGTGCAAGTGTGATTGGTGCACCAGGTAAGGTAAGAAATCTCACTGCTGAAGGAAAAGCTGGAAAAATAGTGCTTAGCTGGGAGGCCCCACTGAGTGATGGTGGAAGCCAAATAACTAATTATAAAGTTTATAGGGGCATGAGTCCAGATAACCTCTCGCTTCTTGCCACACTAGGAGTCCAGTATTCGTACACAGACACAAACATTATCTCTGGCACAGATTACTTCTATGCGGTGAGTGCGGTAAATGGTTATGGAGAAGGACTTCTTTCCGATGTGGTGAGTGCAAAAGCGATTGGTGTGCCAGGCAAAGCCCAGTATTTGGAAGCAGTTGCAGGCAATGGAACTGTGAATTTAAGCTGGTATCCTCCATTGAGCGATGGTGGGAGCCAGATAATCAAATACAACATTTACAGGGGTCTAAATGAGACCAACCTGACGAAGATTGCAGAGGTCAATACTACAACATACATGGACAAAAATCTGAAGAACGGTGTCAGATACTACTATGCAGTGAGTGCTGAAAATGCTGCTGGAGAAAGCGAGAAGGCAATTGTGAGTGCGGTGCCTTTCACAGTGCCAGGCAAGGTGCTGAATCTTCGTGTGGTGAGCAAATTGCTCTGGATAACGCTAGAATGGAGCAAGCCCACAGACGATGGCGGTTCAAACATCACTGCATACAGAATTTACAGATGGGTGGATGGTGAAAACGAGACCTTGCTTGAGGAAGTGAGTGCTGGCAACACAACATACATTGACATTAGTGTGGAGCCGGGAAAGAGTTATCACTACAGGGTCTCTGCAGTAAATGGAGCAGGAGAAGGTGAAAAATCAAATGAAATCACGGCAACAGTTGAGACAAGCGAAGCAATCGTCAACACCTGCATTCTTGGTATTCTGCTGGTTGTGATTGCTGGAATTGTAGTCGTGGTCCTTCTTATCTACTTCCTATTCCTCAGAAAGAAAAAGAAACAATCTTAATCTCTAAAACCACTGGGACGCCGAGGGGGAGATTTGAACTCCCGAGGGTACAAGACCCACAAGCTTGCTGGCCAGTGTCTCCAGGCTTGCGCCGTCCCGGGCTGGGCCACCTCGGCATGCCATTTCTGCATAAGAGTTATTGGCCCCATAACCACAGTAGATATTTAATTTTAGCTTTAAACCTTCGCAACAATTTTAATTATATCCCCATCTCTTAGCACATAGTCGGAGCCAAGCACCATCTTTGTTCTGGCGTTAATCGCTCTTATGAAATTTTTCCCAAGGTCAGTATGCACTTTGTAAGCTAAATCTCTTGCAGTGCTCTCCTTGGGCATTAGAAATGCATCAGGAAGCACCCTTCCTTCCTTATCCCTGAAATGATTTTCATCCTCAACTGGATATACCACAATTCTGTCCAGTAACTTGAATACGGCAGTTTCAATGCACTTCTGCACACCTGTACCTCCAAATTTTTTTAGTGCAATGCTGATTTTTTCAAGTCCCTTTTTCTGGGCTTCATTCAAGCTTTCCGGCTTCAAAATCTCAAATTCCATATCACCAGGCGTGTATCTTATCACTCCCGCCTTCGCAGCCCTTCGTAATGCCAACTCATAGTCCGCCATAGTAGGAATAACAATGTAATCTTTTAAAGAGAGAAGTTTTTTCAGATGTTCCTCTGGAGCTATGTCCGCCTTATTTGCAGCAATGATTATTGGCTTCGAAATTTTAATCAGAACTTTTGAAAATGCAACAAATTCCTCTTCCCTCCACTTGCTGGGCTTTGAAACATCGACTGGTGCTGTATGCAGGGCAGCAATGATGTGTTTCTGGGTTATTCCGAGACCTGCAAGTTTCTCTGAAAGCATGTCTTCCAGCTTTCCACCAGAAATTTCAATTCCTCTTGCCCTCCTCTCCCAGTCCTTCATCAGAATTCCAGCAAGCCAGTAATAAATTTCCTTTTCCAGAAATTGCACATCCTCTATAGGGTTATGCTCACCTACATTGCAGAGGTTCCCATCGCATGTTGTGGAACCACTGGCATCAACTATATGTATCAGACAATCTGCCTGTCGAAGGTCATCCAGGAACTTGTTTCCCAGCCCCTTGCCCTTGTGGGCATCAGGGACAAGCCCAGCAACATCAATCATTTTTACTGGCACAAGCCGTGTGCCATCCACGCAGAGCGAATTTTTAGGATTGCACTGAACATTGAGCTCAACATGGGGGCATTTGGCACGCACATACGCAACCCCCATGTTTGGCTCGATTGTGGTGAAAGGGTAGCTTGCAATCTGTGCACTTGCAAGTGTGGCCGCAGCAAAGAATGTGCTCTTCCCGACATTGGGCTTACCCACTATTCCGAGCTCCACCCATACTCCCCCTTATCCTGCTTTTTATGTCGTCTGTGAGTTCAATTGCAATTGTGTACTGGCCCCGCTCATACGCACTTTTCGCTGACCTCAGTTTCTCGTAGCACTCCCTTTTCACATCGTATTTGACATTACTGGCTTCAATAATTTTCTCAGTAAATTTAAGGGCATTGTAGGCCTTATCTTTAGTGTACGATTCCGTTTCTACTGGTTCTTTTCTTCTTCCCAGCATAATTTTAGTGAGCCAAAACAGGAGCAAGAGCACAAAAGCCAGTACGACCATCACCGTGAGGATGAGGAATGTAGTATCTGTCATCAGGAAGAGAATGCAAAAAATGAATAAATACTTTGTGTTTCATATCATCTGACTGAATTCGTATTAGATGTTTGTTACTAAACTATACTTACTATTAAATAAAATACAAAAATAATAAAATAATTTAAAGATTATTAAAAAATTTACAATCTTGGCTGGTTTTGTTGGGAAGAGCTCGGAGGCTGGCGTTGGATATTCTGTGCAGATTGTGAGTTTTGGGTTTGTTGCTGGCTCTGTGCATTTTGTGTTGGATACTGCTCCCGCTTGAAAGTTGTTGTTGTAAGACGTCTATAAAGCAATACAAAGAACAGAATTGTAAGTACCAGTGTGATAATGACAAGAATGAGCAGTATCAAGTCCATTGCCCTTAAGCCACCGATATTGAGGTCCGCGGCAGATGGCTCTTTGACAATTGACACTGTGCTCCAACTGTAAAATGTCCCAGAATATGTAGAATTCACTTGGCATGTAACTAAAAGCATGTATGTCCCTCTTTCAAGATTTGAAGGTATTGTGTAAGCAATTGTTCCACTCATTTCCTTTGTTTCAATTATCTTTGCATCGGATTGGGTTGAGTATATGCTCACAGAAATTTTGATTGATTGAGGTAGCGGTGAGTTATCTCGTGGCCTCAGTGTGTATGTGAGATATATTGTTTCCCCTGGCTTGTAAACATTTGTGGTGTACGCAGAAGGAGAAATAGAGACCGTAAATTCATAGCCGGAATATCTAGTAATTGTAAGGTAATCCGTAGCAGCAAATCCATCTTCTTGAGCTACAATTGTGATTGTATACTGGTCAGCAGGCCTTTGAGGTATCTGGATTTCAAAGCTTCCGTTTCCTACGCGTTTGTTTTCTATGGTTTTACCCTGGTTATCTGTCAGAGTTACAAAACATTCTGGATTTTTCATCATGTTAGAGAGAATTTCATAGGAGAAGTAGAGAGTTTCACCAGGCAGGTACATTGTTCTATCAGCAGAGAGCAGGATGGTGGCGTAGTCAACACTCACTCCCTTGGTAATCTGGGTAGAGTTCCCCAGATTATCTGCAATCCGTACATAGTACCATAGAGTGCCGTAGAAGTTAGCAGGAGGTGTGTATGTGTAATCTGGAGAATTTGATGTGCTCATTGCCATGAGGTTTGTTCCAGCTGCATCCCTATATACACAATAGACATACGAAAAATTGCCGGAACTTCCGTCCTTGTATGTTGCTGTCACATGAAGGGAGATATTGTCCCCAGTAAGATAACTCTGTTTGTTAAATTCTAGCACTGCAAGAATTCCCTGGGTAACCGATCTCGTAACTGTGAGAACTACAGATTTTGAAACCATTGCATCCTCTTTAGATGCAGTGATGTTAAACTCCAGAATTGTACCTTCTGGCATTGTCTCTGGTATCTGCCAGTTGTAAGTCATGTATCCACTATAGTCAGTAACAAAATTCTTTGTAATGATTGTTTCATCGCCCTTCTTTATACTTAATTTAATGCTAACCTCTGGAAGATTACCCATATCTGTTCCTGTAGTGCTTCTTGCTACATAGGTTTTTAAACTGATTGTGATAATCTCTCCAGCTTGGGCAAAATTACCATTGAAAGGTGAGTAAATATAAACTCCGAGATTACCACAATAAATTGAGGTTGTGTCCATATCCCATCTATCTGGCTCAGTGGCCGTAGCAGAATCGTTGTAATAAGTTACAATGTTATAATAACCGAGGTCCGCAGCATTACCAAGGCTAAACGAAAACTCACCAATTGATTTTCTAAATGTGCTGGGCTGTTGTAGTGTGGTGCCAGATGGAGTGAGCACATACCATGTTCCAAAGAGGTCGTCAGCAACAGGCGTGGAATTCTTAAGATAGAGAACTGCATATTTAATTACCACAACCTCGCCTGGAATGTAAACGTTTCTTTGTGAGGCTGCGTAAATTTCGTACAGTTTGACATCGTACCTTATTCTATCTATACGTGTGGTTCCATTGTAAAGTTCTACGCTGTATCTCGTGCCGTCTGGCCTCGGAGAATCCGGTGCATTTTCAGGTATTGTGTAGTTCAAAAAGTAATTCCCATTTGCATCCACCGTAAGGTTTCTTTCATATTTCAGAGTGGTTCCAAGCATGATTTTTAGTGTGTAATTCCCAAACGGCGTGCAATCATGGATTGAAATGTGGAGGGTCTCTCCAGGTACAAATGTTAGCGATTTCGTGTAAATACTCTGCTGGAGAGTGAGACGCCCACTTACCACACCTCCACCAGTAACAGAGAATGTCTTGAATCCTAGCATATTTGAGGTGTTCGTATCAAGCACATAGATGTAGCCAGTACCATTTGCATGGGATGGAATCTCTATGTTCTGGTTCCATGTATGAGATACTCGAATTCCTGTATCTGCAAAAATTTCTATGTAACTTGTAGAATTTATTACATAGATATAGACATCAATGTAATTATCATTTGGATTCGTATCACTGTCGGTGCCGACCACGGTAAGATGCATTATCTCACCTGCAAAATAACTACTCTTGTCCGTTGTAATCGCTACGCTTGAAAAACCACTCCCAGACACTGTGTTTGTGGGCACTGATATCACTGCACAAACTAACATGACCATACATACTACCATAGATTTTTTCATTGTCTCACAGCATGGTATAATCCATTAGAAATATATAAACATTGTTTATCTCATTCTCCCAATTACACACTTCTTCTCTGCTTTTTCACAATCTCAATTGCATCGCTAACAATCTTTTGATGATCTGAGGCGAGAGGGGGTAACTTTTCAAGCTCAAAAATTTTTACAGCTGCAGCATCATCGCCTGCTCTTGCATTTTCGAGCCGTGGTGTATCAAGAAGATAAGCAACAGTGATTATGTGTCCTCTTGGGTCTCGATTTGGTGCAGAGTAAATACCTACAATCCCTAAAATTTTGGCCTGGAGACCTGTTTCCTCCTGAACTTCTCTCAAAACCGTCTGTTCAACCGTTTCACCATACTCTACAAAACCACCAGGCAATGCATACATTCCTTTCCAGGGCTCATTCTTTCTCCGGATAAGCAAAATTTTGTCATGCTTAATAAGCACTCCATCCGCGGTTAGCAAGGGCTTGCGCTGATGCTTGTATTTTGCATAATTTTTTATTGTGCTATTCTCACGTTCGAACATTTCGAGCATCTCCTTGCCACTTGGCGTAAGCCACGCAGCACCTCCTCTTTTTCCTCCTCTTTCTCTCACCACAACTTTTTCGCCACATGCATCCTCTATTTTTCTGACAACACCCCAAAGATACCTGTAGGACATTCCAAGTTTTGCTGAGGCCTTAGAAAGAGAGCCAGTTTCTGCAATGGCTCTGAGAATGGTATATCTTCCTTCACTGAGAATAAATTTCTCACCTCTCTTCAAATAAACCTTAACATCTGTCGTGTACATTTTCACATCTCCTCTAACGCGTCAATCCCTAGCAATCTCAGACCCTTAGCAAGCACACATTTGGTTGCATACACCAGAGCGATTCTAGTTTCCCGCTCTTCACCAGCATTTAGGACAGGTACATATCTATAAAATGTATTGAATGTTTCAGCTAGCTTATGAAGGTACTGTGGAATAAGGTAAACTTTTCTCTGCTCTCCTGCAATCTCTACAACATCTGGGAACTTCGCTAACACCTTAATCAATGCAATCTCTTCTGGAGTGTGGAGGTGCTCAACGTTGTATGAAATCTTACTGACATCAACATTTCCATTTCTGAGAATGCTTGCTGCTCTCGCATGAGCATACTGGACAAAAGGTGCGGAATTGCCCTCAAAATTGAGCGCTTCCTCCCATCTAAAGACAATTTGTTTCTCTGGCTGAATTTTCACAATGTTAAACCTAATCGCACCAATCGCTACTGAGACCGCCACCTTCTCCACATCTACCTTATTTTCTCTTCCTCTCTTAAGAATCTCCTCTCTTGCTTTAGCAATCGCCTCATCAATCAGGTCGTCAAGATATACAACCCTACCCGCTCTTGTGGACATTTTCCCCTCCGGCAAAGACACAAACGAATAAAATAAAACCTCTGGCTTTTTCTCAAAGCCAATCTCACCTAAAGATATTGCAACCATTCTAGCCTGAAGCTTATGGTCTTCGCCTAAAATATTGATTGCCACATCGCATCTTGATAATTTATTTATATGGTAGGCAATATCTCTTGTCGTATAAAGAGAGGTGCCATCACTTCTTGTAAAGAAAAACTTACTGTCTTTGCCGTGAAAACCGAAGGATGCAAGGTCTATGAAATAAGCGCCGTTTTCACATCCTGCATGCTCCGATTTTTTCAACTTTTCCATGACTTCGTAAACGCTACCGTCAAGCAGAAATTCTGACTCATACACAAAGTTATCTATGTGGATGTTACATTGCGCCAATGTAGAAATTATACCCTTCATGCATTGCTCTGCAATTCTTCGCTGAGAGGCAATCACTTCTCTATTGCCATGTTCTATCTGTCTAATTGTTTCCTCAATTTCTCGCCTTGCCTGCTCATCTTTCTCAAACATTTCGTTTCCTTTCCTATAGAGTTCAACAAACACGTGGTCCTCTTTTTCTCTTGATGACTTCACCGCTTCAACTCCATATTTCTTGTATGCCCAAGCAAGAATGGCTAGCTGTCTTCCCATATCATCTACATAATACTCGGTTTTAACATTGTAGCCGAGAGCACGGAGAATTCTAGCCAGTGTATCACCAATTATTGGGTTTCTGCCTCTGCCTACATGCAAAGGTCCTGTGGGATTTGCACTTGTGTGTTCCACGATTATACTGCCTTTTTTGTTCCCATTTCCATATTCCTCCCTTTCCTCCAGCACCATTTCCAGCACAATTCTTGTAAGCTCATTCTGATTTACATAAAAGTTGAGATAACCGCCTTTTGCCTCCACATTTTTAAACATTGGGTTACTGCTAAATCGGGTCGCAAATTCTTTAGCTATTTCTTCCGGAGATCTACTGAGTTTTTTGCTAAACTGGAAGCATTTCACACAAAAATCTCCGTATCCCTCTGGGGGCTCGTCTATTTGGATGTGCATGTCATGTCCTATGACTGCACCTATCACCCTAGCAATTTCTCCTCTGAACAGTTGTAGCGGATTCATCAACCTATAAAAGGTCTCGTGGAAATAAAGGTTTGGGATTCCATCATGTCCACAGATAAAGGGGGCACGCTTTTGAAGTGAATTAACTATAATTAGTAGTTAATCAACAAAACACTTATATATTTCCTTTCCATATTGTTAACTATATTGGGGTGTTAAAAATGGAGCCGAAGAAAAGAAAAGGCAGAATGGTAGCGGGTGTGGCGAGTGCAGTGATAGCCATGCTGATTATCAGCATGTTGTTCACAATCGTGAGTGTAAGGATGGGAAGTGCAGATGATGTGGAAACAGACCTTGCGATTAATTCCACTTTGAGCGGAAATTTAAGCGGGGCTGGAAAGAAGGACTATTACAAAATTGTTGTAAACAGCGGGAGCAAGCTGATTGTGAAAACTGATGGACCAAATGGTGGGAGCATTGATTTTGACCTCTACATTCAGAAAGACGCAAAGCCAACAACCTCAAGTTATCTTGCAAGGGGTTATACAAGCTCAAGTGATGAACAGGTGAGCGTAAACAATCCATATGGAACATACTACGCAATGGTTTATTCCTACAAGGGCTCTGGAAGTTACACTATCACTGCAACTGTAGAAGGATGCAGTGGTGGTGAAAACGCGGGCAATAACAATAGCGATGTAATTGAACTTACCAGTGGAATGGGAAAAACTAGCAATCTAGATGCAGCAAATCCTAAATCTTACTACAAAATTACTGTTAGCTCAGGCACAGGGCTGAGAATCCTATTAACTGGTCCTGCGAACGCAGATTTCGACCTGTTCGTGAAGAAAGGTCAGAAACCCACTAGAAGCGCATACGATTACAAGAGTAATGGAAAAACTTCAAATGAAAATATTGCAATAAGTAATCCTTCTGGCACTTACTACATCCTGGTTGAAAGATATTCTGGTTCTGGCAGCTACTCACTTACCGCTTACATTAGTGTGAATACTCCAAAACAACTGCCTGTTGTTGAGAAATATCTGCGGGAGCGAACTGCTGCCTACTCAGACCTCTATTGGAACAATTACAACCCAGATTATGCAGATTATTCAGGGCAAGGTGGAGACTGCGCAAATTTCGGCAGCCAGTCCCAAATCTCTGGCGGTTTAAGTATATGGAAAGGTACTGACGGAAAAGGTCATGGGGTCATTGGCGCCGACCCTCATGGTACTATTCCCTTTGTGGACAACCTTCACACACATTTGATTAAACAGGAAAATGTAAAATTTTCCTACATCGTAAAAGGCCAGGATGGAAAATGGAATGGCACAATCCCAAGCTACATGACTGTTGGAGATATCATTTTAATCGGAGATGCAGATGGAGACCACTGGATTCACACACTCACCATTGTGGAAGGTAGCGGTGCAAATGCAAAGGTAAACGCCCATACGAACAACAGATACCACTATCCATGGGACTACTACATGAGTTTCTTCACCAGATATAACTTCTATCATATAGAGCCACAAGGTACTACTACTCCAAAATACATCAAAATTGTCACCTCAAGTTTGAATGTTCGCTCAGGGCCTTCTACGGCATTTCCGAAAATAGGGACTGTCTATTCAGGTCAGATTTATATCGCTACAGAGACTGTTATATTTAATGGAGAGACATGGTATAAAATATGGTATGATGAAAGGCCTGGCTGGGTGATTTCTTCTTCCTTATCGGTAATAAGCAGTGCTAGTTACTATATCGTTTCTGGAAAATACGCTAAAGTTTATGCTGCACCCACAACATCCTCTGAGGTAGTTGATACTGCCCTCATCGGACAATTGTTTGGAGTTAAGGATTTGGTCCTCATAGGTAATGAAAAATGGGCAGGGATTTACTTTAGAGGTGGAGAGTTCTGGGTCATACTCCAATAGAAACCTATTATTCTTCTTCCACCTTTTGTTGCGTAACCATTTTTTCTCTATCTATGTGCACATATGAGATGTATAGCTTTCAGAAGTGCACAAAGAGGCACACCACTATATATGCCTGTCAAACAACCATCCATTTACAGTTCTGAAGTCGCAATGTAAGGGCCTTGTACTCCTCTTGCTCCTTCTAATCCATTACTGTCTTCTTTGAAACTTTTATCGCACTTACCACACTCATGCAAGGAAAACGATTAGAAACACAGCTACAAGAAATCCCACAAAAACAAAAATTAAAAATTAAAAAATTTGGGGAAAGAGGTTTTTAGTGTTCTTTTCTCCTGGTGTATACCAGAATTCCAGCAACCAGTGCAATCGCTGCAATCACACCGACAATCTCAAAGCCAGGTGTTGTTGTTGCTTTTGGAGTTACTTTGAGATTAACTGCACTGTTCGGATAGTCCACACCTGCAACCTTCGGTGTAATCTTCACTGTTGTTTCCGATGTGAAGTCCTCTGTCAGTGTGATTGTAACCTCTGCCTTGCCATCCTGGTCAGTTGTTGCTGTGTTTGCACTAAGGCCTGGCTTGTCAAAGGTTACTGTCACCTGGACACCAGACACACCAGCTCCACCTGTCTTCACATAGATTGTTGCCTTCACAGTGTTGTCCTTCTTGCCTTCTATCTCTGTCGGATTCAAGGACATTGTCACTTCGTATGCAGCTGCGACACCCTTTATTGTGAGTGTAGCTGCAGCACCCGTGTATTCAACTGCATCTATTGTTGCCTTTGGCTCTAGCGTTACTGGTGTGTCTGTCTGGAAGTCCGCACCAAGAGTTATTGTGAACTTGGCTTCACCATTGCTATCTGTCGTGGCTGTTGCTGGACTTATCTGGATGTTTGTGCTTGGGGTTGCTGTAAGTGTTACACTTATGCCCGACATTGCAGTTGTGCCGTTCAGCACTTTCACCGTGGCATTCACTGCTGCATCCTTCTTGCCATCAATCTGATTAGCTTCAAGCGTCACTGTAATTGCATATGGCACATACTTTACTGTGAGTGTGTCTGCAGCACTTTCGTATGTCTTGCTACCGATTGTAGCAACAGCCTTCACACTGACTGTAACATCCGCAGATACTGTCTGAGTTACTGTTATCTTTATTGTAGCTTTGCCATCTGCACCAGTGGTCTTGCCTGTCTCGGCACTCAACCCAGTGCTTGGATTGAGTACAAGCGAGACACCTACATTTGACATCGGTGCAGTGCCGTTCAGCACTGTAACCGTTGCTGTTACTTCCGCACCAGTGATTCCTGCTACTTCCGTCTTAGAGAGCTGGAGATCAACATTTATGTTTTCTCCTGCCTGTACCCCGAGAGTGCCGGTGCCGGTTGCAGTAAGTGTGCTATATGTGGCATGAGCTGTAATTGTATATGTTGTGTCGGATGTTATTGCAGATACAACAGAGACCGTGAATGTGGCAACACCGTTGCTATTGGTTGTTGCACTGGTTGGTGAAACCTCAAGTGATGTAGTTGCTGGCGTGATGTCCAAGGATACCGTTACGCCTTCAATTGGGGTTCCACCAGAGGTAACCGTTACCTTTACAGTTGTGCTCTGGCCGACATTTCCAGTGATTGAGGATGGGTTTACATCAACTGCAGCACTCATTGATGTTACACCAGAAACTGTAGTTGGAGCATAGCCATAACCTGCATATGTGCCACTTGCTACAATTGCTACAAACTTGAAGTCTGTATCTAGAGTGACGAGAGAATCTACCTTCAAAGTGAAGGTGGCTTTACCGTCTGTTCCGGTGTCAACTGGGTCTGTCTCTACTACACTCAAGCCATTACCTGAGGGAGTAACATAACCATAAACACTTGCACCAGCAAGTGGATTGCCTCCACTGGTAACTGTCACATTCACTTCCTTTGTCTTTCCAGGCAGACCTTCAAGAGTGCCAATGGTATCTACAGCAATGTTGACTTCACTACCACCCTGTGCAAGCACCACGAAATTGTGGGCATAGATTGTCTTTGCACCACCTGCAGGCCAGACAGTGTACTTCAGTTCCACTGGTGTAGAAGCTGTGAAGTTACCTGTCACCTGCAATCCAAGAGAAACAGTGCCGTTTGCATCCGTGTTTGCTCTTACATTTACAATCTTAAGGTTATCTGGCGGTGTAAGTGTCTGTAACTCAACCTGTGCACCAGAGAGCGGTGTTGTGAACTGCTTTACTGTCACATTGAATTTGAATATGTTGTCCTTTGTCCCATCAACAACCAACGGGCTTGTGACCTCTACATTCAACCCTGCCATTGAAATTGTGAAGTATGTGTTCGCATTTGCATAGTTTGTGCCATCTGTAGCATTCACAATGGCCTTGAACACAGTATCCATTGGATAGTTATCCTTGCAGATTACGATAAACTCTGCTTTGCCATTTGCATCGGTGGTCTTCTGTGTTGCATCAAGTCCAATGTATGTTGGGTCTGGTGTTGGTTCAAGTTTCATCTGCACATTTACATTTGGATATGCAGTACCATCTGCCTTGACCGCACTCACTGTGAGCTTCAGTGTAGCATTCTTTGTACCAGGCATTGATGCTGGGAATGCCTTCACATCTACTCTGAGTGGCGGCTGCACCACTGGATGGTGAATTTCCATCAGTGTCCAACCGTTGCCGATACCGCCTGGCTTCTCATGATACCCAACCCATTCAGAAGTATCTGCAACTTCAAGCACCTGTCTGTAATAGAGGACATTTGTAGGCAGGTGCTGTGCAATCATACCCTGGCATTCCTTCACAAGGGCAACTCTGGTTGCAGGGTCCATTTCGCTCATCACTTGAGCTGAGATATTATCGTAGTATTCGTTTCTGTAACCAGATGGGTTGTTACCGCCATCACCGATACCTGGGTTATACCAGTCATACTTTGAATTGAAGAAGTCATACACCCAACCTGGATCCAAGCTCAATCTCCAGCCAAGTATGAACATTTCAAAGTTTCTGTACACAAATACCTCGTCCACAATCTGGCCAAAGCTTGTTGGCACTGACTCAGCTTTTATACCCGCCAATTTCATTGCCTCTGCAATCTTCTTGCCTGATTCTGCTCTGATTGGGTCATAGTCAGCTGGCGGTGTGAGAATATCAATCTGTCCATTGTTGTTCGGTCCATCCATTGTCCTGCCCTTGTAGTCCTCTCTCCAGCCATCACTGTTCACATCCTTGTAGTTTGCATCATCCAGGATGGACTTTGCAGTGTCGACACTAAATGGATACTGGGGCAATGTATCATTATACCAGTATGTGTAAGATGGTGGCACAATCGAGTCACCTTTTGTACCGAAGCCCTGGAGCAACCTTGTCACAATGTACTCCTTGTCAATGCAGTGAGATACGGCTTTCCTGAATGGCAAGCCAGCATCCTGGCCACCCTGTGGATTTGGATAAGTTATGGGGGAGTTCTCGTCATCTCTTGCCTGATAACCAGTTCCTGTATCATAGCCCTCAAATGGCAGAATCATGTTGAACATGAGGTAGTAGTATCCTCTATCTGCATTTGCGAATACTTTTGCACCTGGTATTTGTGAGACCACAGGTACCCAGCCAGGGTCAATGCTCCACCAGATGTAATCAATGACACCCTGCTTCAGTGCTGTGACCATTGCATCCATGTTCTTGTAGATAATAAACTGGATTGCATCCACAAAAGGCACCTTGTAAGTGTTTCCATCTTCAAGGGTTGCCTCCCAGAAATAGTCGGGATTTCTCTCGATTCTTGCCTCAACACCAGCCTTCCAGTATTTGAATTTGAATGGCCCAGAACCAATCACATTTGCCTCTCCAGTGGTTGGGTTCAGGTCCATGTTCCAGCTTGTCTTATCAGACCAGTGGTTTCTCCAGATATGCTTCGGCAACAGTGGAATTCCCATCACATCAAGCAGAACTGTTGGATTTGTGCGCCATAACCTGAATTTCACTGCGTAATCATTAACTTTCTGCACGCCAACAAAGTATGTCTCGTTCATGTCTGTATAACTTCCACCTAAGGGTGTCCAATCTACAGATTCCAGAGAGGACACATATCTACCCACATCGTGAAGGAAGTTGTAGCTGAAGACAACATCGTCTGCAGTCAATGGCTGTCCGTCATGCCATTTTACGCCCTGGCGTATTGTGACCGTCCAGTTCAAATGGTCTGGTGTATCTTCAGTCCAGCTTTCCGCGGTCCATGGAATTGGTTCTTCTGTGGCTTTTGTGGTCCCACCCAACGTGTCATAAACAAACCCAATCACATTCCAGGACCACACATCGTTTACCACACATGGGTTCAGTCCTTTCAAATCGCTCTGGAACCCTATCTTGAACACACCACCATAGGGTGGCGCCTTTGCTGTCGGAGCGCTTTTCTCAGGTGCCTTTGCGGATACCGCACCTGAGAAGGGTGTAGCAATCATCACTAGCACTAGCACAAGGGCTAATGCTGAAGTCACTACCCATCTTTTGTCCTTATTCTTCATTTTTTCTCCTCCTTACTTCGTTTCCTTGTAAGTTTCGCTATTGCGGTATATCAAGTTGTGCTATATATATTTTTGCATCTGTCGACTATATTCTGGAGAATGTAATGCCCTCCTGATTTTGATAATGGCCAGACCTTTCTCCATATAGCTTATCAGGGTTTGAATTCAACTTCACAAACACTAGTTGAACTATCTTCGCATCAGGGGAAAGCGAAATTGTTTCTTTACTCCCATTATAGAATCCAAGGGTAAGAGTTCCGCGAAATCCTGCATCTACCAAACCAAATGCACCGAAGATTCCTTTCCTTGCCAAAGATGTCTTTATCCACAGCATCCCGACAATATCCTCAGGCATCGAAACTTTTTCCTTTGTGGAGACCATGAACCTCGTATGGGGTGGCACTGCCACACTCGCACTGATTATTTTCTCATTCATTCCTTCTACCCATACTTCATGGGCACATAGGTCAATCCCATTAGGTGTAAGATTTGTCTCTACGAACGGCTCTATCTTTAATGACTGTCTTTTCAGATATTCCTTTATTTCACCGTCTGAAAGTACACACACGCTCTCACCTCACACATCTTCGCTTTCCCTTTTTGAAAGATAATATATGTCTTTATGAAGTATATAACCATTCTTCTGGAAGAGGTTGAGTGATGCAGTATTCCAGTCTTCTATAAGCACACAGATAATTTTCAAGCCCCTTGCTCTTAACCTCTTTTCCATCTCTGAGATTAACTTTGATGCTATTCCCTGTCGTTGAAATTTCTTCTTAACAGCAATTCTGTTTATCCAGCCCTTCCTACCATCTTCGGTACCGAGGCAGACACCTACAAGCTCTGAGTCGATAAAAACACCAATAAAAAGTTCTGGTGCTCTTTTCATCTGCTTAACAATTTCCTCAAATGAATCCCTACCTGAGGGCTTAAATGGCAATCCTGCATCTTTCCATACCTCTAAAATCTGGCTGTAGTGCTCTGGCTTTAACTCTGAAATTTCAAGCATGAGGAACAGAATAATGAGGATGATAATAATCTATCTGCTAATTAATCAATGAATTCATACTCTACTTCCCCATACTTTTGCATGGCCTCCTGGAGCCCCTTTAGGAACACATAGAGCATTTCTTTAGTTAGGACACACACAACATTCAAGCCCAGGACTGCCGACTCTACACATCCTTCCGGCACACAAAACCGAATATCTACATTTCTATTAGCACTTCCAAGAAAAGCGATTGCTCTAAGGCCGTAGCCAGCATAAACATCCCCCTCTGGCAATTGCACTTTTCTCATAGTTGTAGCTCCCTCCCTATCCAGAACTACGATCCTTATCTTCCCCCTCTTTATCGTTACGATTCCACTCAGACCGTGCACTCTCACAATTCCTCCAGGTTCGGCATCCTCATAAGCCATCCCCTTTGCCTCTCCAATTCTCTTACTTGCATGCAGCAAACCATCTTTCATATAGAGATAGACGCTTTCTCCCTCCTTTATAAAATCATCCGCAATTGCATCTGTGCTCAGAACAAGATTTAGGTTGGAGACAATCCCACTTATCTCTTTATGGAGACCTGCAAAGGTCTGATGAAGAAATTCCACTCCTTCCTTTGTAACTGCGCCTCCTTCTATAAGTCCCAACTCTTCAAGCTCCTTTAAATAATTAGCAACACCTTGGGGACTTATTCCCAATTTTTTTCCTATTTTTTTCAATGTGAAATTTCGTTCCTGAAGTACTTCATAGAGGACCAATGCCTGGGTAATTTTCTTCCCCTCTCGCAACTCATACATGTTCCTCAAAATCCCTCACCCTATTTAGAAATTTTGAACTGCGAGCTCACTTTATCCTCATCTACATTTAGGCAAAGAGCTACATTTTTTGCTGTTAGAATCCCTTCATCCCCAAAAAGGTATCTTCTACCTTTATGATTACCTCCCAAAAAAAGCACATGGGTTGCAAATTTTGCTAAATTAATATCATGGAACACCGCTATCACAATTTTTCCATTGTTACACAACTCCTTCAAAATCTCAATCGTAACAAATTGGCTTTCAAGATCTAAATGGCTTGTTGGTTCATCAAGTAACAGTACCTTCGCATCTTGGGCGAGAACTTTGGCTATCATTACTTTCTGAGTTTCGCCGGCACTAATTTCTGTTATCAACCGGTTCCTGAGATGCCAGATGCCCACCTTCTTCATTGCTCTCTCAACTATCTCAAAATCCTCTTGCTGCCAAGAAAACAGTTTCGCATAAGGCACTCTTCCAAGACATACCACTTCGTGTACTTTGAATGGAACGAGATTTATATTCTGCTCCACAACACCAACAATTTTTGCAATCTCAGAGCGAGCCAAGGTCTTGAGTGAAATTCCATCATAATCTACATTCCCAGTGTATTCAATTATTCCAGAAATAGCATGCAACAGTGTAGTTTTGCCAGCCCCATTCTTCCCAAGTACAGCAAGAAAATTACCCGGGTCGAGCGAGAAGCTGAGATTCTCTATCACTGCATTTCCCTTATAACCTGCAGACAAATTCTCAACCCTCAACATAACCTCCGCCTCCTCACTAGCAAATAAAGGAAGAAGGGCACACCAAGAATTGCCGTAATTATTCCAACTGGAATCTCCTCGCCATAGACAATGGTCCTTGCCAATGTGTCCGCCCAGAGCAAGAGTATAGCCCCTAACAACCCAGAAAACAAAAGCAAATTCTTATGGTCAGCACCACCAATCATTCTTGCAATATGCGGCACGACTAAGCCCACGAAGCCTATTATCCCAGTAAACGAAACAGCAAATGAGACACAAAGAGAAACTACCATAATAAGAATAAATCTAGTTCTGCCAACATCTACCCCAACACTCGTCGCAAACCCATCACCTAACGCCATTGCATTCAACTGTCTCCAGAATAACATCATTCCTGTAGCACAAGCAAGAGCTACAAAAACAACTGCGAGAGCATAAACGAGATTTGCCTGCCAAAACCCACCCATAGTCCAAAATAGGATGTTAGCTATGTTCTTGCTGAAATATGCATAAATTAAATAGGATGTAACTGCTGAAAAAAGTGCAGTAATTGCAATACCTGCCAAAATCAGTGTAGATGGCTGAATGCTTCCACCAACTCCAGCAATTCTATAAACAGTAAGTATCGTAGCTATCGCAAACAAAAACGAAAGTAACTGGTTTGAAAAAGGGTAGTTCGGGAAAAGTAACAAGGAAACCATTACTCCAAAAACACTTCCTGCAGAAATTCCCAGAATGTATGGCTCTGCTAAAGGGTTCTGGAAAATGCTCTGCACGACGGCTCCACTTGTACTAAGCGCAATACCAGTGCCTATGGCAAGGATTACTCTTGCAGCGCGTATATTTACAACTATGGCTTTTGTAACTACATCACTTAAACCACAAAGTGCCTTTACTACATCTAGAAACGGAATTTGGACTGCACCCATTGAAATTGCCAAAATCGCAGAAAAGAGAAGGAAGAGAAAAAGAAGTAGGAAATAAATAATTTTACGCAAAATTCCCACCAAAAATTTCTGGGTGAATAAGCTTTGCAACTAATTCAAGCCCATCAACGATTCTCGGGCCCGCTCTTGAGATAATATTATCGTCAATTGAATACACTTTTCCCTGCTTTACAGCATCTATGTTCTGCCAGTTTTGTCTCTGCATAATTTTTTCAGGCGTATCTATATTCATCGAAGATGTAATAATTATTTCTGGGTTCGCATACAAAATGAACTCTTCCGTAAGAACTGGGTAGTCCTTTGAAGTATTTGCTGCAATGTTCTTGCCACCAGCCATCCTTATCAAGTCATTTATAAACGAACCTGGACCCGCAGAAATGTATGGGGAGTTCCAGCACTCGTAGTAAACCTTAGGTCTCTGACTCTCGTCAAGGTCTTTTGTGGCATTTACTACAGCATCAATCCTTTGGCGAAGCTGGTTTACATAGTTTTCTGCTTTGTCTCGTTTTCCACAAATTGTACCAATAAGCAAAATCTCATTCAGTACATCCTCTATTGTCTGTGGCCTCATTGTGACTACTGGGATACCAAGTTCTGAAAGGCGCTCGATTCCTACCCTTTGCCCATAGTAGGCAAAAACCACATCTGGTTTCAGAGAATAAATCAACTCCACATTAAGGCCTACGAAATCACCAACCTTCGTGAGATTTTTTGCCTGCTCTGGATAATCTGAGTAATTGTCCACACCCACTATAAGGTTACCAGCACCCACTGCAAATAAAATCTCCGTATTACTAGGTGCCGTGCTCACCACCCGAGTTACAGGTTGAGGGACTTTAACAACTCTACCCATATCGTCCACAACAGTAAGCACATCCACTTTCTCTCTTCCAATTATCAGCTCATTTGTAACCAGCACTGCATACCCTACGGAAGCAACACACAAAATTGCAAGGACTGTTACAATTCCAATAATCTTGAAATTCTTTTTCGGATTTCCTTTCTGCTGGGGCATTTTTTCACCTGCCTCTTTTTCAACTAAACTTGAAGAAAATCAAGTAATATTTAAATATTGCGAATATGCCAGTATCTCCGAAGAAGTTGGAAAAGCTAGATACTCACTACTACCCAAAAAACCATTAGAAAGGGAATTGATGTGGACATACTACCGGGAAACCTACTGATTTTTTCCCGGCCTACACCCCTATGGC